>JAEYTV010000369.1 GCA_023433855.1 Pseudomonadota bacterium
ACCAGGGACTGGTCGTCGAAGCAGAGAAGCCGGCCGCCTCGACGCCGTGACGGTGGGGCGAACGAAACAAAGACGAAACACGGCAGGGAATATCTGAATGGCCAAGTTCTTCATCCGGCGGCCGGTTTTCGCCTGGGTCATCGCCATCGTGATCATGCTCGGGGGCGCGCTTGCGATCGCGACCCTGTCCATCTCACAATATCCGGAGATTGCGCCGACCACCGTCCGCATCTCAGCCTCCTATAACGGTGCGAGCGCCGAAACCGTCGAGAAATCGGTGACAAGCATCATCGAGGACGGAATGACGGGCCTCGACGATCTGACATACATGACCTCCTCGTCATCCACAGGACGGGCCGAAGTCAGTCTGACGTTTGGCAACAACATCATGCCGGACATTGCGCAGGTGCAGGTCCAGAACAAGCTGCAACTCGTCCAGTCCCAACTACCGGACGTCGTGCAGCGGGCGGGCATCGAGGTCGCGCGGTCGACCTCAAGCATCCTGATGGTGGGCGCACTGGTGTCCACTGACCGCAAACGCAGTTCCGTCGATCTCGGCGACGTGTTTGCCACCCAGATCGAAGACCAGGTCAAGCGTCTTGAAGGTGTCGGCAGCATCAACATCTTCGGGTCCGGTTATGCGATGCGCATCTGGTTGGACCCGTTCAAGCTGCAGAAATACCAGCTGACGGCCTCCGACGTGACGGCCGCGATCCAGACGCAGAATACACAGGTGTCGGTCGGCTCGCTTGGGGGACTGCCGGCTGAACAAGGCCAGCAGCTGACGGTCACGATGACCGCCCAGAGCCAACTAACGACAGTCGACGAGTTCGAGCGCATCATCCTTAAAGTGGAACAGGATGGCGCTACGGTCCGGTTGAGCGATGTCGCACGCGTGGAGATCGGCCAGGAGTCGTACGGAGGCAGTTCGCGCCAGGACGGCCTGCCTTCGACCGGTTTTGCCGTCAATCTTGCCACGGGCGCCAACGCTCTGGATACGGCCGCACTGGTGAAGGCACGGCTAACTGAACTCGCGCCAAGTCTGCCGGAAGGCGTAGAGATTACCTATCCCTATGACACGACGCCCTTCGTTGAACTGTCGATCGAGAAGGTCGTCCATACGCTCATCGAAGCTATCATTCTCGTTTTCGTCGTTCTGCTGATCTTCCTCCAGAACCTCCGGGCAACCCTTATCCCGATGATCGCAGTACCGGTTGTTCTCCTCGGAACGTTTGGAGTTCTCGCTATATCGGGCTACTCCATCAACACGCTCACCATGTTCGCCATGGTGCTTGCAATCGGTCTGCTGGTCGATGATGCCATTGTTGTGGTCGAAAACGTCGAACGCATCATGGATAAAGAGGGGCTTAGCCCGCTTGAAGCGACCGAAAAGTCGATGGGAGAGATCACCGGTGCAATCATCGGGATCGCGCTTGTGTTGACCGCCGTCTTCATTCCCATGGCCTTCTTCGGCGGATCAACGGGGGTGATTTATCGACAATTCTCCGTAACGATCGTCTCCGCCATGCTGCTTTCTGCAGTGGTGGCCATCGTGCTGACGCCTGCTCTTTGCGCCACAATGTTGAAGCCGATCGACCATCAGAAGAAGGGCCGCGGCATCGGCGCGTGGTTCAATCGGGGCTTCGACCGGACCACGCATGGTTACGTCGGGACGATCGGCTACCTGTTGAAGAGGCCTTTCAGGGTGTTCATCATATTCGCCCTCGTCATCGGTGGATGTGCCTGGCTCTTTACCAGGCTGCCCAATTCCTTCCTGCCGCAGGAGGACCAGGGTGTCCTGCTGACCATCATTCAAACGCCGACCGGTTCCACGGCGACCCGCACGGACGATGTCGTCAAGAAGGTGGAAGCCTATTTCCAGGAACAGGAAAAGGACAACGTAGAAGCGGTCTTCGGGGTGCTCGGCTTCAGCTTCGGCGGAACCGGCCAGAACAACGCCATCGTTTTCACCAAGCTCAAGGATTTCGAAGAACGCAGCCGACCTGAACAGGCCGCAGCCGCAGTGGTCCAACGCGCAAGCCAATACTTCTTCACTCTGCGCGACGCCCAGGTCTTCGCTCTCCTCCCGCCGGCAATCCAGGGACTCGGTACCTCCAGCGGCTTTTCGATGTATCTTGTCGACAGGGGCAACAACGGCAATGACGCTCTCACCCAGGCCGCGCAGCAATTGATGCAGGCGGGCGGCAGCAACCCCAATATCAGTTCGCTGCGTAGCAGCACCCAACGTTCGGAAACCCAGCTGAAAATCCTGCTGGATCAGGAAAAGCTCGGCGCGATGGGTATCGACCTGTCCACCGTCAACTCCATGCTCGCCACCATATTCGCGGGTCGTGACGTCAACGACTTCACCCTGAACAACGAACTCAAGCCCGTCTATGTCCAGGGAGAAATTGCCTATCGGATGCAGCCGGACGACCTCAAACACTGGTACGCGCGCAACAACAGCGGCGAAATGGTTCCCTTCTCGTCCTTCAGCAAGGTTGAATGGGTAAGCGGCACGCCTCAGCTTGCCCGGTTCAACGGTACGAGCGCCATCCCCCTGGAAGGTGCGGCCGGTCCGGGCGTCAGCACCGGGCAGGCGATGGAGGAGATGGAACGACTGACGGCTGAATTGCCCGGCGGGTATTCGGTGGCATGGCAAGGAATCTCCTATCAGGAGCGTCTGTCAGGCTCCCAGGCACCTATGCTCTATGCCTTGTCCGTGCTGATCGTGTTTCTGTGCCTGGCCGCTCTCTACGAGAGTTGGTCGATCCCCTTCTCCGTGATTCTCGCGGTTCCGGTGGGGGTACTTGGCGCACTCGCGGCCGCTTATTTCCTCGGCCAGGAGAATGACGTCTACTTCAAGGTCGGTCTCCTGACGACGATCGGCCTGGCGGCAAAGAACGCGATCCTGATCGTCGAATTTGCCAAGGATCGACAGGAAGGCGGGCTCGGTCTCATCGAGTCCACGCTCGAAGCTGCGCGTCTGCGTCTGCGGCCGATCATCATGACTTCTCTCGCCTTCATTCTCGGCGTCGTGCCCTTGGCGGTGGCTACGGGCGCCGGTTCAGCAGCCCAGAATGCCATCGGCGTCGGGGTTCTGGGTGGTATGCTTTCTGCAACACTCCTCGGAATTTTGTTCGTTCCGTCCTTCTTTGTTGCCGTTAGACGGTTATCAACCCGTAAAAAACGCTAGGATAGGGTTCAGTAGGTTAAGGTATTCATCTCATACTGCCGTCCGGCGATCACAGATCTCCCCGACGGAACAATCGGAAGCGGCCGGTTTGACCGATTCCTTATGTTGTAGGGCACTGGGACAGAAAAATGCTATCCATTCGTGTTATTGCTCCACTTACCATGCTCCTGCTTTCAGGATGCGTCGTTGGCCCGAATCACGCCGCACCGGAAATCGCTCTGCCGGGTAAATTCGCGGAAGCTCGCGCCGCCAGCAACGGTGACGTCTCACAGGTCGCCTGGTGGACCGCCTTCAACGACAGCCGCTTGAATGGCTACATGCAGCAGGGTCTCCGCCAGAACCTCGACGTCTTGCAGGCGCTGGAGCGCATCAACCAGGCCGAAGCGGCCGTTATCTCCGCCAGCGCCGGTGGCCTGCCTTCCCTTGATCTCGGGACATCTGCCGGCCGCAACGGTGAGAGGGATATTGGCGGGCCTGTCGATGCTGCATCGGCGCCTAGAACCAGTGTAAGCGCCGACCTCACGGCGTCCTGGTTCCTCGACCTGTTCGGCCGTTACAGGCGTGCGCGGGAATCCGCGCTTGCCAGCCTTGACGCTTCCTACGCCAGCGCGGACGTGGCGCGACTGACATTGCTCTCGCAGGTCGCCGCTGCTTATATCGACGTGCGCTATTATCAGGAGCGGATCGCAATCGCCCGGCAGAACCTGGGCTCCCGCCGCGAGACATTGAATCTCACTACCCTGCAGCTTGAAGCAGGTGCCGCATCGCGATTGGATGTCGTCCAATCCGAGGGTCTCGTAAACTCGACTCTCGCCGAGATCCCCGGCCTTGAGACGCAGTTCCGAAGCGCGGCCCATCGCATCGCCACGCTGCTAGGATTGCCCGCGTCTTCCTTGGTCACGGAACTTCAGAAGGGTGCCCGCCAGCCGGTAGCACGATTCAATGTAAGGGCAGGCATTCCCGCCGACCTTATTCGCAACCGTCCGGACATCCGTGCCGCGGAGCGCCAGCTTGCCTCGGCCGTGGCCGAAATTGGCGTCGCAGAGTCCCAGCTATATCCGGCAATCACGCTCGGCGGCACGATTTCGCCATCCTACAGCAGGGTCGCGGGAGCTGGCGAAAGTGGCATCCTCGGATGGTCCTTTGGACCGCAGCTCAGCCTGCCGATCTTTGACGGTGGCGCTCTCAAGGCAAATGTCAGGTCGCGTGAGTCGGCGGCACGGGAGGCCTATCTTGCCTGGAAGCAGACCGTGCTCGATGCGGTGGAGGAAGTCGAAAACGCGCTCGCCGCCGTAGCTCGTGACCGCCGGACGGTTGATGCCCTGCAAGCCACCGTGAAGTCCTACCAGGAGGCACTCCAACTGGCGACGGCAAGCTACCGCGACGGTGCCTCGTCGCTGCTCGACGTGCTCGATGCACAGCGTCAGGTCTCTACGGCGCAAGCCAATCTCGCCGAAGCGGTTCGACAGGTCGCTCAAGATTTCGTGTCCCTGAACGTTGCCATCGGGAGCGGTTACGGGTTCGGCAAGATTGACACCAGCGTCGCTTCGGTTGTGGTCAAGGACTAGTCGCTCGTCCGAATCATCAGCAAAGAAAAACCTCCGGAGCCCGCGCCCGGAGGTTTTTTGATGAACCGGAAGAAACGATCAGTTCTTGGCGCGTTCGACGTAGGAATTGTCTTCCGTGGCGATGACGACGCGGGTGCCTGCATCGATATGTGGCGGCACCATGGTGCGGATCCCGTTCGACAGGATCGCCGGCTTGTAGGAAGAGGATGCGGTCTGTCCCTTCACCACCGGCTCGGTTTCGACGATTTCGAGGGTCACGTGGCGCGGCAGCTGGAGTGCAAGCGGCACCCCTTCATGCATGGAGAGAACGCAGGTCATTCCTTCCTGAAGATAGGCCTTCTGGTCACCCATGGTCTCGACGTCCACGACGACCTGATCATAGGTCTCGGGGTTCATGAAGTGGAAGCCTTCGCCATCCTCGTAGAGATACTGGAAGTTCACATCTTCCACGAAGGCGCGTTCGACCTGCTCGGTGGTGCGCCAGCGCTCGGAAACCTTCACGCCATCGACAATGCGGCGCATGTCCACCTGCGTGACCGGGGTACCCTTGCCTGGGTGGAAATTCTGGGCCGTGAGAACGACATAGAGCTTGCCGTCGACGTCAAGAACATTTCCCTTGCGGACGGAAGAGGCGATAACCTTGACCATGGTATTCCTTATCTAGCGTACTGGCTTGTAACTGGCGAAAGGGCGTCGTACAGGACCGGGCGATAGCCAGCCCAAGCACGGAATATCTGTTTTCTGGGCGCAACTATCCTAAAATCGTGCAAAGTGGAAGCCTTGCCGGCCTGGACCGGTGAAGAAAGCGCCAATGAGCCTGCCTCGCCCGCCCCTATCCCGCTCCCCTTGGTGGACCCCGCAGGGCCACGCGGATCGGCGGGCCTTCCTGATGGGACGCAATGCGGTGCAGAGGGAGTTGCGGCGGTTCTTCGACGAACGCGATTTCGTCGAAGTCGATACGGCGACACTGCAGCTGTCCCCGGGTAACGAAACGCACCTGCATGCCTTCACGACTGAGGCGGTGGCAATCGACGGCGGGCGGGCGCCGCTCTACCTGCACACATCACCTGAATTTGCCGCCAAGAAACTGCTGACGGCGGGCGAGCGGCGGATCTTCACCTTCGCCCACGTTTACCGCAACCGCGAGCGCGGGCCGCTGCATCATCCTGAATTCACCATGCTCGAGTGGTACCGCGTCGGCGAGGGTTACGAACAACTGCTGGCCGACTGCGCCGTTATGCTGGCTGTGGCAGCCGAAACGGTCGGTACCAAGCGCTTCGCCTTCCGGGGCATGGAAGTCGATCCGTTCGCCGAACCGGAACGGATTACGGTCGCAGAGGCCTTCGATCGGTTTGCAGGCATCGACCTGCTCTCCTCTGTGCACGGAAATGGCGAGACGGACCGCCACGAGCTGGCGGCAGGTCTTGCAAAGGCGGGGATCAGGTTTGCGAAAGACGATACCTGGGCCGATCTCTTCAGCAAGGTTCTGGTCGAGAAAATCGAACCTCACCTTGGTCAGGGCCGGGCGACCATTCTGTGCGAATACCCGGTTTCGGAAGCAGCGCTTGCCAAGCCCTCCGCCCGCGATCCCCGCGTTGCCGAACGGTTCGAACTTTATGCCTGCGGCGTCGAATTGGCGAATGCCTTTGGCGAACTCACCGATGCCGGCGAGCAGCGGCGCCGTTTCGAGCACGAAATGGCCGAAAAGCTACGCATCTATGGCGAGCGCTATCCGATCGACGAGGACTTCCTGGCGGCCTTGGCCTTGATGCCCGAAGCGAGCGGTGCCGCTCTCGGTTTCGACCGGCTGGCCATGCTGGCGACCGGAGCGACACATATCGAGCAGGTCATGTGGGCGCCCGTGGCGGAGGTTTTTTCATGACGGTTGCCCGCTCGGTCAAGAACTTGGACGACCTTGCCTCTCTCGGGTTGATCGAGCCGGAGCGGCTGGCCGGCATCCGGGCCGTTGCGGAACGCTACGCCACCGCGCTGACGCCAGCCGTTCTCTCCCTCATCGACAAGACCGATCCGAATGATCCCATCGCACGGCAGTTCGTTCCCGATGCTGCCGAACTGAAAACGACGCCGGAGGAAAGGGCAGACCCGATTGGCGACCATGCGCATACCCCGGTCAAGGGTATCGTGCATCGCTATCCCGACCGTGTGCTGCTGAAGGCCGTGCACATCTGCCCCGTCTATTGCCGCTTCTGTTTCCGCCGCGAAATGGTCGGTCCTCAGGGCGACGGAATGCTGTCGCATGACGAACTGGCTGCCGCCCTTGCCTATATCACCGCCCATGATGAGATCTGGGAGGTCATCCTGACCGGCGGCGATCCCCTGGTGCTTTCGCCCCGGCGATTGACCGAGATCATGCGTGGGCTCGCCGATATCCCGCACGTGAAGATCGTCCGCTTCCACACTCGCGTTCCGGTGGTCACTCCCGAGCATGTCGACGAGGCGCTGATCGCGGCGCTGAAGCAGAGCGGGAAGGTCGTCTATGTTGCGCTCCACGCCAACCATGCGCGAGAACTGACTGAAAATGCCCGTGCCGCCTGCTCCCGGTTGATTGATGCCGGTTTTCCGATGGTGAGCCAGACGGTGCTGCTGAAGGGCGTCAACGACGATCCAGCCGAGCTCGGCGCTCTGATGAAGGCGTTCGTTGAGACCCGTATCAAACCCTATTACCTGCATCATCCGGACCTTGCCCCAGGCACGGGGCATTTCCGGCTGGATATCACGGAAGGCCGAAAAATCGTCGCGGCACTCCGCGGCACGATCTCCGGTCTCTGCCAGCCGACCTATGTGCTGGATATCCCCGGCGGTCATGGCAAGACGGTGATCGGTGAAAACTCCGTGCAGGGAGAGGGCGGCTGTTATTCGCTCAGCGATTTCCGCGGCAAGGTGCATGAATACCCGCCGCGGTAAAGCCGCTCGAATTTGAATGAATCCCGTATCCCTGGCTTCACCACGTTTCTTTCCGGAAACTTATGCCTTCCGCTTTAAGGATCTCTCCAGCGACGAACGCCAGTTTCCAACGATCGGGAGAATGTCAGATGAACGAGACCATTCGCGAGCTTTTGGCACGGTTAGGTGGCCTTGCGGTCGCCGTGACGGAGCTGGAAGACGGCGCCGACCTTTATGCAGCCGGACTTTCCTCCTTCGCATCCGTCCAGCTGATGCTGGGCCTGGAAGAGGCCTTTGACATCGAGTTTCCGGATGCGCTTCTCAACCGCAAGTCCTTCGCCAGCATCGCGGCGATCGAAGGGACGGTATCCCAGATCCTGAAGGCGCGCGAGGCGGCCTGAGATGAGTCTCGCGGCCCTCTCGCCAAACTTGATTTCTGACGTGGCCCTGGATGCCCGCGCCCATCGCGTCGCGGTGATCGCCGCCCAGTTCGCCGACCGGGTCGACCAGGAAGGCCGTTTCCCCCGCGAAGCGGTCGACGCGATGAAAGCCGAACGTCTGCTCGGCATTCAGATTCCCGTCGAGTTCGGCGGCGAGAGCGCTTCGATGGCCGAGCTTGCCGAAGTCTGCTCCATCCTGGGACAGGCTTGCGCCTCGAGCGCCATGGTATTCGCCATGCACCAGATCAAGGTATCCAGCCTTGTGGAACACGGTCGCGAAAGCCCTTGGCACCGCGATTTCATGTGCGAACTCGCCGCTCGCCAACTCCTTGTTGCTTCCGCAACGACCGAGGCCGGCGTCGGGGGCAATATGCGCAACTCGATCTGCGCGCTCGACGTCGAAGGCGACACCTGCCGACTGGAGAAGGACGCAACGGTAATCTCTTACGGCCTCCATGCAGACGCAGTCATGGTGACTTCGCGAGCTCATGAAAAGGCGGCCCCGACCGACCAGATGATGACCGTGTTCAAGCGCGGCCAGTACACACTGCAGAAAACCGTAGACTGGGATACACTCGGCATGCGCGGGACCTGCTCTGACGGTTTTCTCTTCAAGGGCGAGGCACCGGCGGCGCAGATCTTTCCGAAGCCGTTCGCAGAAATTGCAGCCCAGTCCATGCTCGCCACCTCGCATCTTCTGTGGAGCGCCGTCTGGTACGGCATCGCCGCCGATGCGGTGCTGCGCGCTCAGGCCTTCCTACGGGCCGCTGCCCGCAAGAGCCCCGGGCCCCCGCCGCCGGGCGCTACCCGGCTTGCAGAAGCCTCCAACCTGCTGCAGCTCCTGAAAGCCAATATCATGGGCGGGCTGAAGGTCTATGCGGATGCCAAGGTCGATCACGAGCGGCTTTCCTCGATGTCCTTCTCCATCGCCATGAACAACGTCAAGCTCACCTCTTCCGAGACGATCCTGACCATCATCAACCAGGCGATGATCATCTGCGGCATCATGGGCTACAAAAACGGCACCCCCTACAGCCTCGGCCGGCATCTGCGTGATGCCCACTCGGCGCAGCTGATGATCTCCAACGACCGCATTCTCGGCAATACGTCGACCATGCTGCTCGTGCAGAAACCGGACACCAGCCTTCTTGGCTGACGCCACCCCTTCAAGCGGATTGCCCGTCAGATGAGTTGAATGAGGTAAAACCATGGACATGCAAGTTTCCTTTCTCGACCGCCTGTTCGATGCGGGGCTGCTGATCGAGACCGGCGTCGACGGTCTTTATGGCCGCAGCGGCGAGTTTGAAGGCGTCATCGCCGCCTTCGAGCGGCTGATCGACAATGTGGGCGCTGCTGATGGCGCGGAAGTGATGCGGTTCCCGCCGGGAATGAACCGCGCCTTCTTCGAGCAGAGCGGCTACATGAGAAGCTTTCCGCAGCTCGCCGGCACCGTCCACTCCTTCTGCGGCAACGAGCTCGACCATATGAGCCTGTTGAAATGCATGGAAGTCGGTGAAGAGGACTGGACCAAGGGCCAGGAGGCCACCGATATCGTGCTCACGCCGGCCGCCTGCTATCCGCTCTATCCGACGGTGGCGCGGCGCGGCAACCTTCCCTCCGGCGGCAGGTTGTTTGACCTCCAGAGCTACTGCTTCCGCCATGAGCCCTCCAAGGATCCTGCCCGCCAGCAGCTTTTCCGCATGCGCGAATATGTCTGCATGGGCACTGAGAACCACGTGACTGATTTTCGTCAGCGGTGGATGGACCGCGGCGTCGAGATGATGAAGTCGGTTGGCCTTGAGGTGGCCATCGACGTCGCCAACGACCCGTTCTTCGGTCGCGCGGGGAAAATGCTGGTGAACAACCAGCGGGACCAGAACCTGAAGTTCGAGCTGCTGATCCCGATCACCTCGGTTTCCAAGCCCACCGCCTGCATGAGCTTCAACTATCATCAGGACAGCTTTGGCCTGAAATGGGGTCTGAACCTGGAAGACGGTTCGGTGGCGCATACGGCCTGTGTCGGCTTCGGTCTGGAACGGATCGCGCTGGCGCTGTTCCACACCCATGGTCTCGACCTGGAGGCGTGGCCGGAACACGTCCGCACCACGCTCTGGGGCTGACCCGATGAGCATGGTGTTTCCCGCTCTCGATCCGGCGAGCTACACGCCCCATGCGCTGCATTCGGCCGAGCGCATGTGGCCGGAAACCAACTGCTATGTGGACCTGTGGATCGAGGTGCTCTCGGCGCACCGCCTGCCCCCGGAAGCCATGCTCGGTTTTACGCTCACGCAGGATTTTGAAGGCGACCAGTTTACCTTCTTCAAGGTGCCGCTGGAGGATCTCGAGACCCTGTACGGTATCCGCGTGACGGAACTCGCGATATTCGACCGGCCGGAGAGGCATGTCGCGGAGCAGATTTCCCGGGGCCGGCTGACGCTGATGGAACTCGACAGTTTCTACCTGCCTGATACACGCGGCGTCACATATCGCCAGGAACACGGCAAGACCACCGTCGCGATCAACCGTCTCGACCTTGAAAGACGAGAACTGGACTATTTTCATAACAGCGGTTTCTTCGCCCTGTCCGGGGAGGATTTCGACGGCCTGTTCCGGATGAAGGCGCCATCCGATGCGCAGCCCTTCCTGCCCTACACGGAATTTGCCAAGTTCCCGGCGTCCTTTCCGGATCCGCGCGAGGTGCGCGAGACGGCGTGGAAACTGCTTCGGCAGCATTTTGGGCGACGGCCGGAAGACAATCCGATCCGTGCCTTCGCAACCGTTTTCCCGGCACAGGTGGAGAGGGTGGCGGAACGTGACTTTGGCTTCTTCCACAAGTACGCCTTCAACACGCTGCGACAGTTCGGGGCGAATTTCGAGCTGCTGGCTAGCCATCTCGAGTGGTTGAACGGCAGGGTCTTCGCGCAGGCGGAACGGCAGGCACTCATGATCTCCGAGGTCGCCAAATCCACCCAGTTCCAGCTTGCCCGCGCCGTGACGAGGAAGAAGTTCGATCGTTTGGCGACCGCGCTCGATCCGGCGGCGGACGCCTGGGACCTGTTGATGGCGGATCTCGCCGTCACGCTGGGCCAGGCCCGAGAGGCCGCGTGAGGGTGCTTTCGCGGAGACAGGCGGAATCCGGCCTTCTTTCCGACGGCTGGTCTTTGGTCTTGACGGAGCCGCACGCCTGCGCGCGGCCAAGCGACGTCCCTTCCCATCTCGAAGCTTTCCCGGCGATGGTACCGGGCACGGTGGCGGCGGCGCTGGAGATGGCGGGGCATTTCGACCGCAACGACCCGGAGCCCTTGATCGATAAGGATGCCTGGTATCGGCGTTCGCTGGCTAACGAGGCGGCCGGACCGGCTGTGCTGCGCTTCGAAGGACTCGCGACGATCGCGGAGGTCTTCCTCGACGACCGGTTGATCCTTCCCTCCGAAAGCATGTTCGAGAGCCATGACGTGCCGGTGGAGCTAGATGGAACGCAAGCTCTGTCGATCTGCTTTCGTGCTCTGAGGCCGCGTCTCGAAAGGACCGGACCTCGCTCCCGCTGGCGACCGCGGCTGATAAACAATCAGGGTCTGCGGCTCGTTCGCACGACGACACTGGGATTCATGCCGGGCTGGTGCCCGAATGTGCAGGCCGTCGGGCCATGGCGGCCCATCTCGCTGGCGCGAAGAGAGACGCGCCACGTCACCGATCTGTCGATCTCCGCGCGATTGGCGGACGATGTCGGGGTCCTTGCGGTGAGCTTCGCCTATGAAGGCGCCCATCAACACCTTCGCCTGGCCTGCAATGGGCAGGAGACTGCTTTCCAGCTTGTCGACGGTCGTCATAGTGCCGAACTGCTGGTGTCGGGCATTCGTCCATGGTGGCCTCACACGCATGGAGAACCGGCACTTTACGACGTGGGTCTGCGGCTCGGCGCGGATAATGTAATCCTCGCCCGCATCGGCTTTCGCGACGTAGCGGTTGATCGCGGCGCAGACGGCAACGATTTTGCGCTGATCGTCAACGGCGAGAAGATCTTCTGCCGGGGGTCGGTCTGGACAACGCCCGACATCGTCGGACTACCGGGCGACCGCGCGAGCTACGAGCCTTGGCTCAGGCTGGCGAAGGAAGCCGGCGTGAACATGATCCGCATTCCCGGCATCGCGACGTACGAGAGCCCGACTTTCTTCGCGCTTTGCGACGAACTCGGCCTGATGGTCTGGCAGGATCTCATGTTCGCTAATTTCGACTATCCGGTTGCAGATCCGGATTTCATGATTCACGTGAAATCGGAGGTCGGGCAGTTCCTGAAACGAACGCAGGCCAATCCGTCGCTTGCCATCGTGTGCGGGGGAAGCGAGATCTGGCAGCAAGGCGCCATGCTGGGGCTTCCCGAGCGAATCTGGAAGGTTCCGCTCTACGAGGAGATCCTGGCAAGCAGCGTCCGGGAGCTGCGACCCGACCTACCCTATGTCGCCAATTCGCCGTCCGGAGGTGCGCTGCCGTTCTATCCGAATGCCGGTGTTGCGCACTATTACGGCGTCGGAGCCTATCAACGTCCGCTGGAAGATGCCCGGCATGCAAACGTGCGTTTCGCCGCCGAGTGCCTGGCTTTCTCCAACCTCTCCGACCAGGAAACGCTTGCCTGCGGCAAGGCAGGCATTCCCCGCGACGCCGGCGCCGACTGGGATTTCGAGGATGTTCGCGATTATTATCTCGGCGAACTCTATGGCATTGATCCGCAGGCTCTGAGGCAGAGCGATTTTGAGCGTTATCTCGCCCTCTCCCGTGTCGTCACCGGGGAAGTGATGGAAGCGACGTTTGCCGAATGGCGGCGGCGTGGTTCCAGCTGCAACGGGGCTTTGACCTTCACCTTTCAGGATGTGATGCCCGGTCCGGGCTGGGGAGTCATCGCCGTCGACGGGCGGCCGAAACCAGCATGGTTCGCCTTGAAACGTGCTTTCCGGCCGGTTCAGGTCCTGTTGGCTGACGAGGGTACCAATGGCCTCGACGTGCATCTGATGAATGAGACTGGCGCCGATATCCCGGCCGTGCTGGAAGTCGCATGCCTTCGCGACGGCAGAATACCTGTCGTTTCGAGCCGGCGTGAGCTCACCCTCAGCGCCCGCAGCAGCCATAGCCTTGCCTCTACGGACCTATTCGGCGCCTTCTTCGACACCAATCACGCATACCGCTTCGGACCGCCTTCCCATAACGTCACCATCGCGCGGCTGGCGAATCCCCAGACGCGGGAGACGATCGCCGAGGCGTTTCATTTCCCGTGCGGGCGGGCGAAGGCGATGCACGATGCCAAGCTCATCGCGACGATGACCGACGAATGCGGGGTCTTCTGGCTCGAGATTCGTTCCGACGTTTTTGCTCAGTCGGTTACGATCGAGGCCGAAGGTTACCACCCCTCCGACAACGGTTTTCATCTCGCTCCGGGCGCGGCCAAGCGGATTCGGCTGCGTTCCGCAACGCCAACCGCCGGACCGCCTGTTGGCTGCGTCCGATCACTCGGCGGCGATCGAGTGATTCGGTTCTGAGACGCCCGCTCCGATGACCGGAGAAAAGCGGGACGCCATTGCGCGAACAGCCTCGAGATAGAGGGCGCGGGCATGGTCCGGCGTCAGGTTGTGGTCGGCATTCGCGATGATGGTCACCGAAACGTCGGGAAAACGGGCAAACCCCGCACCGTCGTGGCCGAAATAGAAGCGGCATTGTTCCAGACCGACATCGTTTTCGCTGTAGATCAGCGAAATCGGTGTGCGGCGCCTACGAAGTTGATCGAAAGCGCCATAGATGGCGCGGCCTTCGGGCAGCAAGCGGCGGAATGGCGCCAGCATGTTACAGAGCATGCGCATCCCGATCCCCCGAAGGATATTGCGTGCGGCAGCCGCCAGATCGACGTCTCCCCGAAGAATGCGCGCCAGGGTTTCCTTCCGCACCGCGCGCCGGCCGTAATCCTGGAGGTTGCGGGTACCGTTGACCACGGCGTCATCGACGGACCGTCCTGCCGGCCATCGCAGGACGGCTGGATTAACCGAGATGTTGCCGGCGATGCGCGGATCGGTGAGCGCGCTCTGCAGACCGAGATAGGCGCCGCTGCAACGGCCTGCGGACACGAAGGGCATCAGGAGGCGCGACTCCAGGAAATCGATTGCCTCCGATACATCGCCATTCTGGCTCGAATGGTAGAGCACCTGCTCCGGTCGGCCGGGCACAGGCGGACTGTCGCCGACATTGGCGGTATCGAATCGGAGCGATGCGATGCCGCAACGGGCAAGCGCCCGCGCCATGCTGACTGTGCTGCGCCCCCAACCGGCATGCCGGTCATAGGCAGAGGTGAGAAACAGGACGGTGGCGCCCGAGCGTCCGCCAACGGGTTCGCACAAGACACCGGACAGATGGGCGTTGACGCCGAACCGGACAGGTTCTTCCGTAAAATCCTTTCCGACCAGCAGTTCTTGTGCGGGGGGGCCCACGGGAGGCACATTTCTCCGTCCGGCCGGCTGCGCCGCGATCCAATTCACAAGGCCTTCAACCACCTGGACCGGCACCCGGGAAACCGTTGGACTTGCGATCAGCTGCTCGTAGCCTTGGAAGTCAGGATCGGTCACGTGCGCGCCGATTGTCGCCAGTCGATTGGAGAACTCCGCATCCGCCGGGCGATCGCTGCGACCCGCGACAAGCGCGCGGGAAGCGGGCAGCCGGGCAGTCGTCATAAGGTTGATCCGGCGCACCTCTTCGGCGATCGCATCCGGCATGGTGAGCGAGCCAATCGAAACGCTCCCTTTGACGCGCTGCCCGTCCGCGAGGCCGAGGTTTTCATCGACCACCTTGGACCAGAGTGCGAGTTCTCGAAGGTGCGCCCGCCCGGAAACCACCGGAGCCAGGAAGGCTATCGCATCCAGACTGTTGATCGCGGCCGACGCTTCTGTGGCAATGACCGCGCCCAGCCCTTGGGCGACGATGACAATCCGTTCGCATCCGGACCGAGCCTTCAACTGCTCCGAGGCGGCAATCAGGCTGTCTGACCAGATGCGAAGGCCCTTTCCGAGGTCCACGTCGTCGAGGGCATCGCCAGTGCCGGGATAATCGAAACGCAAGCTGGCTATGCCGCGATCCGCGAGCTTCTCGGAGATGACCCGCCGGAATTTCCGGCTCGACATCTCTTCCAATCCCCAAGGGCTTGCGAACAGGACCGCGAGACCGGAAGGCTCGACGCCTGCAGAAGGCGGCGCAAACAGCCCGACGGTGCCATGGAAGGTGATCGGCTGGGCTGCGGATCGCACCTCGATAGTTGATGATCGATCGCTCGCCATCGGTGTTCGTCGGGCATGGGTCATCGTCGCGCCAGCGTCATGGATGTCACTTGTGACAGCAATACGCTGGCAAGCCTTTGTGCAGCATTAAGAAATTTGCGGCAATCTTACCGGTTGCGGGCGGATTGTTCCGAAAAGATCCGGGCGAGACCTGGATCTGCGGAGGGTCGCGGGTGTGTGTCGGCTGAATGTTCGGCCGTTCATTGGCCAATGTCCCGTCAACATGTCCGAGCGACGGTGATACGCACCTCGACGCCGCAAAACGAACGAAATTTTCGGCGTCCAGCTTTAATGTCTGCACGACTGGAAGACTGGCGAGCCACGCCGCTCCTGTGTACATGAACCACCATCAGGACGATCAAATTTGCCCGAATCTGCCTTCGTTAAGTGCTGGATATTATGGCCGGTTGTCTTTATGTATACACAGAATACCCGCGAACCGCGGAGGAGGGAGATCTTTAGATGAAAAACTATGTCTTGACCGTCTCGTGCAAGTCGACGCGCGGAGTTGTCGCGGCCATATCCGGATTCCTGGCTGAGAGCGGCTGCAACATCATCGACTCGTCGCAGTTCGACGATCTGGACACCGGCAAGTTCTTCATGCGTGTCAGCTTCCTGTCGGAAGAGGGAGCTGAACGTGACGCGCTCATCGAAGGCTTCAAGCCGGTAGGAGAGAGGTTCGGCATGGAATGGGAGATCTTCGACGGACAGGAGCGCATGAAGGTGCTCCTGATGGTCTCTCGCTTCGGACACTGCCTGAACGACCTGCTTTATCGCTGGAAGATCGGAGCTTTGCCGATCGACATTGTCGGCGTCGTATCCAACCACTTCGATTACCAGAAACTCGTGGTGAACAACGATATCCCCTTTCACCACATCAAGGTGACCAAGGAAAACAAGCCGCAGGCCGAAGCGCAGCTGATGGAGATCGTCGAGTCGACCGGCACGGAGCTGATCGTCCTCGCCCGCTACATGCAGGTCCTTTCGGATCGCCTCTGCACCAAGATGTCAGGGCGGATCATCAATATTCATCATTCCTTCCTTCCGAGCTTCAAGGGTGCCAATCCTTACAAGCAGGCCTATCAGCGCGGCGTGAAACTGATCGGCGCAACAGCCCACTACGTGACGGCTGACCTGGACGAAGGCCCTATCATCGAGCAAGACACAGTCCGAATCACGCACGCCCAGTCACCCGACGATTACGTTTCGCTCGGCCGCGACGTCGAAGCACAGGTGCTGGCTCGAGCGATCCACGCGCATATCCATCACCGGACGTTCATCAACGGCAACCGCACGGTTGTTTTCCCGCCGAGCCCCGGCAGCTACGCATCCGAGCGCATGGGCTGATTTTTCCGACGAGGGGATCTCCTGCAGGATCAGTGCTGTCGGAACGGGAGTCCCCTCGCGGGCGCAC
>JAEYTV010000399.1 GCA_023433855.1 Pseudomonadota bacterium
GTCGTATGGCTCGCATCGTCATGAAGTTCGGCGGCACATCCGTCGCGAATCTCGAACGCAATCACAACGTTGCGCGCCATGTGAAACGGGAGGTCGAGGCAGGCCATGAAGTGGCCGTCGTCGTCTCTGCCATGTCCGGCAAGACCAATGAACTCGTGGGCTGGGTCCAGGACACGCCTAAAGTTACCGGTGCAAACTCGCCCTTCTACGACGCGCGGGAATATGATGCGGTGGTCGCGTCCGGCGAGCAGGTAACGTCCGGTCTCCTGGCAATCGCTCTGCAGTCCATGGGCATCAATGCACGTTCCTGGCAGGGTTGGCAGATCCCGATCCGGACCGACAACACCCATGGTGCGGCACGCATCGTCGAGATCGACGGAACCGATATCATCAAGCGGATGGGCGAGGGCCAAGTCGCCGTTGTTGCCGGTTTCCAAGGCATCGGACCGGACAACCGGATCGCGACGCTTGGTCGGGGTGGGTCAGACACCTCGGCTGTGGCGATTGCTGCGGCGGTCAAGGCGGACCGCTGCGACATCTACACGGATGTGGATGGCGTCTACACGACCGACCCGCGCATCGTCCCGAACGCACGTCGCATGAAGAAGGTCTCCTTCGAGGAAATGCTGGAAATGGCTTCGCTCGGCTCCAAGGTCCTTCAGGTGCGATCCGTCGAACTTGCCATGGTCCACAAGGTTCGCACCTTTGTGCGCTCCAGTTTCGAGGATCCCGATGCGCCGGGCATGGGCGACCTCTTGAACCCGCCCGGTACTTTGATTTGCGACGAGGAAGAAATCGTGGAACAGGAAGTCGTGACCGGCATCGCTTATGCCAAGGATGAAGCTCAGATTTCGCTCCGGCGGCTCGCCGACCGGCCCGGTGTTTCTGCCGCGATATTCGGTCCGCTTGCAGAGGCACATATCAACGTCGACATGATCGTGCAAAACACCTCGGAAGACGGTTCGCGTACGGATATGACGTTCACCGTGCCCTCGGGTGACGTGCAGAAGGCCATGAAGGTATTGGACGACCATAAGGCGGCCATCGGTTTCGACGTAGTCCAGACCGAATCAGGCCTCGCGAAGGTTTCCGTGATTGGCATCGGCATGCGCAGCCATGCGGGCGTTGCGGCGCTTGCCTTCAAGGCACTTGCCGAAAAGAGTATCAACATCAAAGCGATTACCACCTCCGAGATCAAGATTTCCATCCTCATCGACGGGGCTTATTCGGAACTCGCTGTTCGGGCTTTGCATTCCGCTTACGGCCTCGATAAGAGTTGATGAAGAACCGGTTCGGCGCGCCTGGATTGTGCGGCGCAGCGTCCCGGATACGATGAGCTGGGTTCGGGAGCAACAGTGCCGATGAGAGACCTGTCGGCTGGTCCGCGCGTTCTTTTGAAGCGACTGCGTGAGTTGATGGCGGAGCCGCTTGATCCGCAGGAGCGCCTTGACCGTATCGTTCGGCAGATTGCAAGCAACATGGTGGCCGAGGTCTGCTCGGTATACGTGTTGCGCTCCGACGGCGTTCTTGAACTTTACGCCACCGAAGGACTGAAGAAGGAGGCCGTCCACCTCTCGCAGCTGAAGATGGGGCAGGGTCTCGTCGGTACCATCGCGGCATCGGCTCAGCCGCTCAACCTTTCCGACGCCCAGGCCCATCCGGCGTTCCGCTATCTCCCGGAGACCGGCGAGGAGATCTACCACTCCTTCCTCGGCGTGCCGATCCTGCGTGCCGGTCGGACTTTGGGCGTTCTAGTCGTTCAGAACAAGGCGAGCCGGACCTACCGGGAAGATGAGGTCGAGGCGCTCGAAACGACGGCGATGGTGATCGCGGAGATGATCGCCACGGGAGAACTGAAAAAGATCACCCGCCCGGGGCTAGAACTCGACCTCACCCGCGCGGTCACCATCTCGGCGGATGGCTACAACGAGGGCATCGGCCTCGGGCATGTGGTTTTGCACGAGCCGCGGGTCGTGGTCACCAACCTGCTGAATGAAGACGCAGGCAAGGAGATCGAGCGGCTGGCCGAAGCCTTGGGATCGCTCCGCATCTCGATCGACGACATGCTGTCCCGGCGGGAGGTCTCCCAGGAAGGCGAGCACCGCGAGGTGCTGGAGACCTACCGGATGTTTGCGCACGACCAGGGGTGGGTTCGTCGCATGGAGGAGGCGATCCACAATGGACTGACTGCCGAGGCAGCCGTCGAAAAGGTCCAGAGCGACACCAAGGCTCGGATGATGCGACTGACGGACCCGTATCTGCGCGAGCGGATGCATGATTTCGACGACCTTGCAAATCGCTTGCTGCGGCAGTTGACCGGCTATTCGGGTCGCGCGGTCGACAACGGTTTCCCGGTCGATGCGATCATTCTGGCACGCGCCATGGGTGCCGCAGAGCTCCTCGACTATCCGCGGGAAGGTCTTCGTGGACTTGTTCTCGAAGAGGGCGCCGTGACGAGCCACGTGGTGATCGTGGCCCGTGCGATGGGCATTCCGGTTGTGGGACAGGCGACGGGTGTGGTGGCGCTTGCCGAAAACGGCGACCCTATGATCATCGACGGGGACGAAGGGCAAGTTCACCTTCGTCCGATGCCGGATCTGCAGAAAGCGTACGAGGAGAAGGTCAGGCTGAGTGCGCGTCGGCAGGAACAGTTCCGTGCGCTTCGAGCGGTCGAGCCGCTGACCAAGGACGGCAAACGCATCAGTCTGCAGATGAATGCCGGCCTGATGGTCGACCTGCCGCAACTCGTCGAGTCGGGGGCCGACGGGATAGGGCTCTTCCGAACCGAGCTCCAGTTCATGATCGCCTCGACCATGCCCAAGCTGGAGGAGCAGGAGAACTTCTACCGTAACGTGATGAAGCAGGCGGCGGGGCGGCCGGTCACCTTTCGCACCCTCGACATCGGCGGCGACAAGGTCGTCTCCTATTTCCGCAACCACGAAGAAGAGAATCCGGCACTTGGGTGGCGCGCCATCCGACTTTCCCTGGACAGGCCGGGTCTGCTGCGGACGCAGCTTCGCGCACTCTTGCGGGCTTCCACCGGCGGTGAGCTCAGGATGATGGTGCCGATGGTGACGGAAGTCTGGGAGATCCACGCCGTCCGCGAGCTGATGCAGAAAGAGGTCCAGTACCTCTCGAGATTCGGCTACAACCTGCCGCGGAAGCTGCAATTCGGCGCAATGCTGGAAGTGCCCGCTCTCATGTGGCAGCTGGACGAACTGATGGCGGAAGTCGATTTTGTTTCGGTGGGGTCGAACGATCTCTTCCAGTTCTCGATGGCCGCCGATCGAGGCAATGCTCGCGTGTCGGACCGGTTCGACATCCTCGGCCGGCCGTTTCTGCGAATCCTGCGCGATGTCGTTCGGGCCGGTATCCGCAACAACACCCCCGTGACCCTTTGCGGAGAGATGGCGGGCAAGCCGCTCTCGGCCATGGCTTTGGTCGGGCTCGGTTACCGGTCCGTGTCGATGGCCGCAACTTCCGTCGGTCCTGTCAAGGCCATGCTTCTTGCTTTGGACGCGGACCTGCTGGCCACGGAACTCAACGCCGCTCTCGACGAGACAAGGCCTACGGAGTCGATCCGGCAGCTGCTTGTCCGCTTTGCGGGGACACATAACATTCCCATCTGAGGGAAACGAATAGCGATAGGAGTCAAAGGGTGGCGAAGCTTCCCGTGGAAAAGATGCGCGAGCTGGAGCGCCGGTTCGGCGAAATCGAGGCCCGCATGTCGGAAGGTCCCGCTGCCGACGCCTATGTGAAGCTGGCATCGGAATATTCCGAGTTGCAGCCTGTCGTGGGCAAAATCCGGGAATATCAAAAGACGGTGGACGAAGTGGCGGATCTGAAGGCGATGCTCGCTGATCGCGAGATGCGTGAACTTGCCGAAATGGAACTGCCGGGTGCGGAAGAGCGGGTCGAGGCTCTGGAGAAGGATATGCAGATCCTCCTCCTGCCGAAGGACGCGGCCGACGAAAAGAGTGCGATCCTCGAAATCCGCGCTGGTACCGGCGGCAACGAGGCGGCGCTTTTTGCCGGTGATCTGTTCCGCATGTACGAGCGTTACGCCAGCGCCCGTGGCTGGAAGGTCGAGGT
>JAEYTV010000435.1 GCA_023433855.1 Pseudomonadota bacterium
CGCGGAGGTGGCGCGGCTGGGTGATGAGCCCCGAGGACCGGGCCCTGACCGAGGTCGCGCGGTGAAACGATTCTGCGTCCCCTCCAGGTAGGGCAAGAACGCCGGCGGGGTGCGGGAAACCGGGCCACGTAATAATTTGAGAGGCGCGGTCCTGCACCCCGCTTCCCGACTTCTGCTCCCGTGGCGAGCAGCGTTCTTTGAAAAGCCAGACGCTTCGGCGGGCGTGGCGGCGATGAAAACGGCAGTGGGGTCGGAATTGCCCATCATCTCGAGTCAGTTTCTGCCGACCAGCCGCGCCACCACGGCCCGGCACGCTTCCTGCCACCGTGGCGGACGCCAGCCGTAGACGCTGGCAAGCTTTTCGCAGGACAGGCATGAATTGTGCGGCCGGCGCGCCCTTGTCGGATAGTCCGCAGTCGTAATGTCCCCGACCTTGGCCGACGGTCCGCCGAGGCGGGCGCTCTCGGCGAAGACATGCCTTGCGAATCCCGCCCAGTTCGTGCTGCCCTCGCCTGAAAGATGGAAGATCCCGAAGCGGTCCGCCTGCCGTCCATCGACAACGGTTTTTGCTATGCGCAATATGCCGTCCGCGATATCTGCCGCCGCGGTCGGATTGCCCCACTGGTCGGCGACGATCCTGACATGATCGCGCTGGCTTGCCAGGGCCAGCATGCTCTTGACGAAGTTCTTCCCGAACGGGCTGTAGACCCAGGCAGTGCGCAGGATCACATGGCGACGATTGGCGGCGGCAACCGCTTTCTCGCCTTCGAGTTTGCTGTGGCCATAGACGCTCCGCGGATCGGGCTCGTCCGTCTCGGCATATTCGCCCTCCAGATCGCCCGAGAAGACATAGTCGGTCGACAGGTGGATGACGGGCGCACCCGCTTCGGCGGCAGCGGCAGCAACTGCGCCGGCACCCGTCGCATTGATCGCGAATGCCTGCTCCGGCTCGTCCTCGGCCCGGTCGACCGCCGTATAAGCGGCCGCTGAGACGACGACATCAGGCCTCGCCGCCAAAATCGCCAACCTCACCGTTTCGGGTTCCAGGAGGTCGAGCTGCGGCCGGCCGGCGAACATGAGTTCGATGTTGGCATCGGCCGCCGCGCCTTCCGCCAGGCTGCGCGCCACCTGGCCTTCGCGACCGGTGACCAGGATCCTCACTGCGCCGCCACCGCCGAGCCTAGCCGCTCTCCGGCATATCGGCCGTCGCGGATGGGTTTCCACCACCAGTCGTTGTCGAGATACCACCGCACCGTCTTGGCAAGGCCGCTCTCGAAGGTCTCGGAGGGCTTCCAGCCCAGTTCACGGCGTATCTTGGAAGCGTCGATTGCATAACGGCGGTCATGACCCGGACGGTCGGAGACGAATGCGATCAGGTCGCGGTAGCTGCCGCCGCCTCGTCGCGGTTTCATGTCGTCGAGCACATCGCAGATCGTCTCGACCACCACGAGGTTGCTGCGCTCCGAATTGCCGCCGACATTATAGCTTTCGCCGGGCGCACCTTTCGTCGCGACCAGTTCCAGCGCGCGCGCGTGATCGTCGACGAAGAGCCAGTCGCGCACATTGGCGCCGGTGCCGTAGACCGGTATCGGCTTCTCGTGGAGCGCGTTGAGGATGGCCAGCGGGATGAGCTTTTCGGGAAAATGGAACGGGCCGTAATTGTTGGAGCAGTTGGAGATGACCACGGGCAGCCCGTAGGTTTCGTGCCAGGCACGGACCAGATGGTCCGAAGCCGCCTTGGACGCAGAGTACGGAGAAGACGGCGCGTAAGGTGTGTCCTCGGTGAAGATACCGTTGTCAAAAGGTAGGTCCCCGAAAACCTCGTCGGTCGACACGTGGTGGAAGCGGAACGCCGTCTTCTTGTCGCCGGACAGGCCGCGCCAATAAGTCAACGCGGCTGTAAGCAGGCGGAACGTCCCGACGATGTTCGTCTCGATGAAGGCGGAAGGACCGTCGATCGAACGGTCGACATGGCTCTCGGCAGCCAGATGCATGATCACGTCGATCTCATGCCGGTTGAGCAGGTCGGCGACAGCCGTGGCCTCACATATGTCGGCCTGCACGAAACTGTAGTTCGGGTAATTCTCGATCTGCCGCAGCGACTCGAGATTGCCCGCATAGGTCAGCTTGTCGACGTTGACCACATGGTGGCCAGGATTGCTGCAAAGCAGCCGGCAGACAGCTGATCCGATGAAACCCGCCCCGCCGGTGACCAAAATGTTCATGAGTTCCCTACAGGCCTCTTCCAGGCTCCCGGACCGCGCCAATCCACTTTCAACCTACTCAAATATCTGGGCATCAGCGAGAAGCGGCGCCTTGCGGTCCTTGTCCGAAAGCGTGACGTCCGCAGCGGATATTCGCCAGTCGATGCCGATCGCCGGATCGTCGAATCTTATCGACCTGTCGTGCTCCGGCGAATAGCGCTCCGTCACCTTGTAGACGACCTCGGTATCGGGCACGAGCGTCACGAAGCCGTGCGCAAAGCCTTTCGGCACCAGTATCTGGTTCCACTTCTCCGCCGAAACCTCCAGCCCCAGCCATGAACCGAACGTCGGAGAACTCTTCCTTATGTCGACCGCAACGTCGAAAATCGCGCCACGAACGACCCTGATCAGCTTGTCCTGCGCGAAAGGCGGCGACTGGTAGTGCAGCCCGCGAAGCACGCCGGCAGTTCGCGACAGCGAATGATTGTCCTGGACGAAAACAAGATCTATCCCCGCCGCGGCCAGCCGCGGTGCGCTGTAGGTCTCGGAAAAGAAACCGCGATCATCGCCGAAGCGCTGCGGCGTGATTTCATAGACACCCGCGAGATCGAGCTGCCTGACCTCAACCATCCTGTTCAGCCACCACCTCGGCCATGCGTCGCCGCAGATATCGCGTATACTCGGTGTTGCCGAGTTGGTCGGCACGCAGCAGGACTCGCTGCGGTTCGAGCCATCCCATCTCCACGCCGATCTCTTCCGGACATGCGATCTTGATGCCCTGCCGATGCTCGATCGTGCGGACAAAGGAGGAGGCGTCGTGGAGGCTGTCGTGGGTGGCCGTGTCCCGCCATGCAAAGCCGCGCCCAAGCCTGTGTACATGCAGGTCGCCGCGTTCCAGATAGGCGTTGTTGACCGCCGTGATTTCCAGTTCGCCGCGGGTGGAAGGCGTTGTTGCGGCGGCAATCTCGACGACGTCGTTGTCATAGAAATAGAGGCCGGTTACAGCCCAGTTCGATTTTGGGTTTGCCGGCTTTTCCTCGATCGACAGCGCGCGCCCAGTGGTGCGGTCGAAGCTCACAACGCCATACCGTTGCGGGTGATCGACCTGATAGGCGAAAACCGAGGCTCCGCTCGTGCTCGCCGCGGCCTGCTGGCAGATGCGTGAAAGCCCTTCGCCAAAGAAGATGTTGTCGCCGAGAACCATGGCGACGGTACTGTCGCCGATGAATTCCCTGCCGATGATGAAGGCCTCGGCCAGTCCTCTTGGCTCCGCCTGCTCGGCATAGGAAAGACGGATGCCGAACTCCGACCCGTCGCCGAGCAGTGCCTGGAACGCCGGCAGGTCGCGCGGCGTCGATATAACGAGGACGTCACGGATGCCCGCCAGCATCAACACGCTCAGCGGATAGTAGATCATCGGCTTGTCGTAGATCGGCAGTATCTGCTTCGACACAGCCAAAGTGAGTGGATAAAGCCGGGTCCCGCTTCCGCCCGCCAGAATGATGCCCTTCATCGTATTCCCAGTTCAAATGTAGAATTCACGACGGGAGGACGATTAAAGATTGGGGGAAAAACTGAATATCGCACGATCTGATCTTACAGGGAGGCCCCCGCTTCCCCGATCCGGATTATCCGTTTTGGCGATCAGGGTCAACGACATGAAATCATGTGTGGACCCGTACGGCATCAATGATGATTACAGAGAGTCGCTTTTGACCAGAACCAACCCTACCATCCTCGGCCATGCGACCAAACTGGCCCAGCCGCGTTTCGACCCACGGCGTCGCTCGGTTTCGGTATGTTGGCTTCCATGATAAGCGGCAATGGTTTCAGCAGGATTCCCGATGCCCCTGAATTTCGACCTCAGCTTCGATCCCTCCTACGGGCGGCCGGTGTCCGTTTTTCGGCGTGTCGCCCGTGTGACGGCCAACAATCCCAGCCCCTTCACGTTTTACGGTACGAACAGCTATCTGGTCGGGGAGCACGAACTGGAGGTGATCGACCCGGGACCGGAGAATGACGATCATTTCCAAGCGCTTGTCGCCGCCATAGCCGGACGGCCGGTCACGCACATCCTCGTCAGCCATACGCACCGGGATCATTCGCCGTTAGCCGCGCGGCTGAGCGAAGCCACAGGCGCGCCTGTCTATGCCCAGGGGCCGCATCGTCCGGCCAGGAACCCACCGACCGCAACGCCGTTCGGCGACGGCGCCGATACAGGCTTCAAGCCGGATTTTGCCTTGGCGGACGGTGATGTTATCGCGGGCGAAGGGTGGACGATTCAGGCGGTCCTCACGCCGGGTCACGCGGCAAATCATGTGGCTTTCGCGCTGGACGGCACGGGTCTCCTTTTCTCCGCCGATCACGTCATGGCCTGGTCTACCAC
>JAEYTV010000484.1 GCA_023433855.1 Pseudomonadota bacterium
GAGCAGGCTGGTCCCTGTCGTCCTCCCCGATCGGCGGAACGGAAATGACATCCCGGTCGTCACCGCCATTCATCAGAGCGGAGCCGTGCACAACCTTCATGCGCTCGGCATCGTCAATGCGCGTCGACAGTCCTCGGGCAAGGTCGGTCGTCACGTGATGTCCACCAAGACTGATGGCGTCCGTGTGCACCAGCTTGCCCTCGGCGAAAACGGAAATGGTGGTCGTACCCCCGCCCATGTCGATTGCCGCGCAGCCGAGTTCGACTTCATCTTCAACCAGTGCAGCAAGGCCGCTGGCGTAAGGCGTCGCCACGATGCCTTCGACGGAGAGATGCGCCCGATTGACGCAAAGTTCGAGGTTTTTCAGGGTCGCACGTTCGGCTGTCACCACGTGCATGTCGACACCCAGTTCGTCACCGTACATGGCCAGCGGATCGCGAATGCCACGCTCTCCATCAAGCGAGAAGCCGGTCGGCAGCGAGTGAAGGATAGCGCGATCCTGACGCAACGATTGCTGGCCCGCCACGCCCAGAACCTTCTTGAGGTCAGCAGCTTCGACCTCCTGACCTCCAAGATCGATCGTCGCAGTATAGACATCGCTCGCAAGTCGACCGGCGGAGAGGTTGACGATCAGGCTGTCGACGGTAAGCCCGGCCATCCGTTCGGCCGCGTCAACTGCAAGCCGAACGACGCTTTCCGCCGCATCAAGATCTGCGATCACACCGGATTTGACCCCACGCGAACGCTGATGTCCGATGCCGATGATCTCGACATTGTGGGTCCGTCCGGGCAGAATTTCGCTTTCCTGCCGAGGGGTCAGCCGTGCGATCATGCAGACCACCTTGGTGGAACCGATGTCAAGCACCGAGACGACGTGGCTGCGCTTGGACGACAGCGGCTTCATGCGAGGCAGGCCGAAATGAGAGGAACCAAACACGCTCAAATGCGCTCTCCTGCCTGCTTTAACGCCTTTGCCCTTGCTTCCAGCGCCTGCTTGCGACGTTCGGAGGCAGCCGAGCTGAGCTGAATGGTCGTCCGGTCGGCGAGACGAAGGTCAATAGCTGCTACGTCACGGGCCAGCACCGCCTCTTCCTTCTCGAGCCGCTTCAGGACGGCCAGCGCCTCTGCCACGTTGTTTTCCGGCAATTTCAGGACGATGCCGTTGTCGAGATGCAGATCCCAGCGACGGCCAGCGATGCGAACATAGGCCTTGACGCGCGCCTTGATGTCGGGCCAAGCCGCCAGTTCATCCTCGAAGGAAGCAGCCGCCAGCTCGGCGCCGCGACCGACGAAGAGCGGAAGCGACGCAAACTTGTTGTCCCGCAGCGGCGCGATGATCCGGCCATCCTTCTCGATCAAGGACAATTCCGAGCCATGCTGCCATATCCCGAAGGCTTCACGTTCCTTGAGCATGACCTCAATCGTGCGAGGATAGATCTTGCGAACTTCGGCATACTGGACCCATGGAAGCTCGGACAGCTTCCGCCGAGCCACCTCGACATCGAGTGCAACCAGCGATGTCGTGCCGTCCAGCCCGAGAAGCTGAAGAATGTCGATTTCTGAAGTCTCGGAATTTCCCGCCACGCGGACATCTTCGATGGCGAAACCAGCTGCCGCAGTTGTGAACTGGGCGACATCATAGCCGTGACCGCCGACGGACATACCGTAGAGGCCCACGGCAGCAAAGAAGCCGAAGACGGAGGCCGTCCCAACATGTTCCGGAACATTTATGCGGCCCGAAGCGAGACTGACGCAAAACCGGAACGCCCGACGCAACGGACGCGGCAGGACGCGGCGGTCATCCGCGCCAACAGGGAGAGTCCGGGAACGGCTGCGGGACCAACCCGCCTTATCGCCGATCAGCGCAAACACGTAGCGTCCTCCACCATCCACCGGACCAGATCACCAAACGAGTGGCCGACATGAGCAGCCATTTCAGGCACCAGCGAGGTTGGAGTCATGCCCGGCTGGGTGTTCACCTCAAGCCAGATAAGCTCGCCATCCTCGGAGAACCGGTCGTCGTAGCGGAAGTCTGAGCGACTGACACCGCGGCAACCCATCGCCTGATGCGCCTTGAGCGCCAATGTTTGAACCTTTTGGTAAATATTCGGTGAAATCTGTGCCGGAATAACATGCTTCGAGCCGCCGAAAGCATATTTCGCCTCGTAGTCGTAGAAGGCGTTGCCGGTCGGAATGACCTCCGTGACACCCAGGGCGACATCGCCCATGACGCCACAGGTAAGTTCCCGGCCATAGATATAGCGCTCGACCAGCACCCGGTCACCGTAGCGCCACTCCGACGAACCGATGACCTGCGGCGGATGCGACTGATTCTCCTGCACGATCACCACGCCGAACGAGGAACCCTCCCGTACCGGCTTGACCACATACGGCGGCTTGATGGGATGGACACTGCCGATGTCGAAACGATCCATCACCCGCGCCTCAGCGACTGGTATGCCGGCCGCCTTGGCGACATGCTTGGCCTGATGCTTGTCCATGGCGAGCGCCGAAGCAAGCACGCCAGAATGCGTGTACGGGATCTGCAGGTACTCCAGGACTCCCTGGATCGTGCCATCCTCACCGAACGGACCGTGCAATGCGTTGAAGGCGACGTCCGGCCTCAACTCCGAGAGAACAGCCGCAACGTTGCGGTCCACATCCACACGGGTGACGAGATAGCCCTCCGCCTCGAGCGCATCGGCGCAGGCTGCGCCGCTGGACAGGCTGACCGGCCGCTCGGAGGAAAATCCTCCCATCAAAACAGCCACATGCTTGCCACTCATCGATCACTCCCGAAAAAAGGACTTCACGCTACCCGCCCGGGCTTGCACCAAACTGGCTGGCGCACACCGGATCACTCACCTGAAAGATACAGCTGCATTGATGCAGCAATATGGTTAACAAACCGTTTACCTTCGTTAACCGGCGCGAAAAAAGCGTGCAAAAACAGCGCGCGCCGCCGCGCCTGTGAATCGAATTCTCAACATGAAAAAAGGCCGGCAATCCATTGGATCAGCGGCCTTTTCATTTCTATCGTCTAATCAGCGCGGGAAGCAGCTACTCCGTCGTTACCCCTTGGAACGGTTTTACTTCGCGGCCCGGCATGAAGCTCCCCAGTCGCTTGATCTCCCATTCCAGCTTGATTCCCGAGTGTTCGAAAACCCGTGCTCGCACGGTTTCGCCGAGATATTCCAGGTCATAGCCGGTGGCATGACCGATATTGATCATGAAGTTGCAGTGTAGCGAGGACATCTGCGCCCCACCGCTCACAAGACCTCGGCCCCCAGCCTCGTCGATAAGCTTCCAGGCGGAATGGCCGGGCGGGTTCTTGAAGGTCGATCCGCCGGTCTTCTCCTTGATAGGCTGCACGGTCTCGCGGTGTTGACGCACCGCATCCATCTCCGCGCGGATCTTCGCGCGATCCTCCGGATAACCCTCGAAAATGGCGTGCGTGAAGATCACGTCATCGGGAACGGAGGAATGCCGGTAGCTGTAACCCATTTCGGCATGGGAGAAGACGTGTTTGTTACCCTTGCGATCGACACCATGTACTTCGACGACCCGGTCGGCAGTCTCCGAACCGTTCGCTCCCGCGTTCATTCGCAGCGCGCCGCCAATGGATCCAGGTATTCCGTAGTAGAAGGCGAAGCCGCCAATACCGTTATCCATCGCCATCGCCGCTATGTGCTTGTCCGGGCAGATCGCTCCCGCTTGAATCCGGTTCTCGCCAACCATGTCGAGACTGCCGAAACCTTTTGCGGATAGGCGCAGTACCACTCCCCGTATGCCGCCGTCGCGCACGAGCAGGTTCGAACCCACTCCCACGACCGTGAGTGGCACATCCTCCGGGAGGAGCTGCAGAAAGGTGACGAGGTCGTCGACATCGTGGGGCTGGAACATCAGCTCGGCTAACCCTCCGGCCTGGAACCACGTCACCCGGTCCATTGGAGCGTCGGGCGTCAGCCGGCCACGTAGATTCTTGACCCCTTCACCGAGAGTGGCCAGCAGCTTTTCCCCGTTCACCTGTTTCATTTCTATTGTCCCGATATGCTTTCCAGTTCCTTTGGCAGCGCCGCAGCCCACTGAGTGATGCTGCCAGCGCCCAGAAGAACGACAAAATCGCCCGGCTTGGCAATTGCAGATACAATGGACGCGAGTTCCAACGGTGATTCCATATAACGCGCGTCGCGATGACCTCCAGATCGAATCCGCGCGACAAGCGCCTCCGAATTTACTCCTTCGACAGGCTCCTCGCCCGCAGCATAGACCGGCGCAAGGATAATACTGTCTGCATCGTTGAAGCAGGTGGCAAACTCTTCGAAAAGAGTTGAGAGGCGAGTGTAGCGATGCGGCTGATGGACGGCGATGATGCGGCCTTCGCATGCCTCGCGGGCAGCCCTCAAAACCGCCCTGATCTCGACCGGATGATGTCCGTAATCATCGAATACCGAAACACCGTTCACCGTGCCTGTCAGAGTGAACCGACGTTTGACCCCGCTGAAATTCGCAAGGCCCTTGCGGATGTCTTCCTCCGAAATGCCAAGACGATTTGCAACGGCGATCGCAGCCGTCGCGTTGGACACGTTATGACGCCCGGGCATGGGCAGGACCAGATCCTTGAGGCTGAATACCCGGCCGGTACGACGGCGCCGGATCTCCACGTCGAACAATGACTTTGTGCCTTGCATGCGGATGTTGAAGAAGCGTGCGTCAGCCTGCGGGTTCTCGCCATAGGTAACGATCTTCCGGTCTTCGATGCGTCCGACCAGCGCCTGAACCTCCGGGTGATCAAGGCAGAGGACTCCGAAGCCGTAGAACGGCACGTTCTCCACGAACTGCCGGAAGGCGGCTCGCACCGCATCGAAGCTGCCATAGTGATCGAGATGCTCCGGGTCGATGTTGGTTACCACCGCGACATCTGCGGGCAGTTTCAGGAAGGTTCCGTCCGACTCATCGGCTTCGACCACCATCCACTCACCCTCACCCATCCGCGCGTTGGTGCCGTAGGCGTTGATGATGCCGCCATTGATCACCGTAGGGTCCAGCCCTCCCGCCTCGAGCAATGCGCCGACCATGGATGTGGTCGTCGTCTTGCCATGCGTACCGCCGATGGCGATCGCATTGCGGAAGCGCATGAGCTCCGCGAGCATCTCGGCACGGCGTACGATGGGCAGCGATTTTTCACGCGCCGCGACAAGCTCCGGATTATCCTTCCTGATCGCCGTCGAAACGACCACCACTTCCGCATCCCCGAGGTTCTCCGACCGGTGTCCGACGAAGACCGGGATACCCTTGTCCCGCAGCCGCTGGACGTTTGCGCCATCGGCCTGATCCGAGCCTTGCACGCGATGGCCGAGATTGTGCAGCACTTCGGCGATACCGCTCATGCCGATTCCACCGATGCCGATGAAATGAACGAGACCGATGGCCTTCGGCATCTTCATGCCCGCACTCCCTTTATCTTGATTTCAGCAATGGGCTTGCGGTCGGCAATAGCCACAACCATGTCGGCAAGCAAGTCCGCCGCTCCCGGATGGCCGGCGGCCCTGGCATCCGACGCCATCGTTTCGAGCCGCTCCGGCTCGTCCATCGCACGTGCTATGAGCGAGGCGAGCCTCTCGGGGGAGAGCTCCGCCTGCTGCACCACCTGGGCTCCCCCTGCAGCGACAAGCGCCGCGGCATTGGCCGCCTGATCATGATCCAGAGCATGCGGATAGGGCACGAGGATGGCAGGGCGCCCGATCACAGCGATCTCCGACACGGTTGACGCCCCCGAACGGCAGATGACGAGATGCGCGTTGGCGAGCCGGTCCGCCATGTCGGCGAAAAACGGCGAGACATCGGCGGGGACCTGCAGCTTGGAAAAACAGGAGATCACCCGATCCTTGTCTTCCGGTCGCGCCTGCTGCGTGACCACAAGGCGGTTCCGCTGGCTGGCCTCGAGCAGGCTCAGTGCCGTTGGAACGATCGAGGAAAAGAACTGGGCGCCTTGGCTGCCGCCAAATACCACGAGCCGAAAGGGATCGTTTCCGCGCGAGGCAACGTAGGGAACGGTCGAAGCTGCAAGCACCGCTGGCCGAACGGGATTGCCCGTCGTGACCGTTTTTTCTCCGAGGGCGCCGGTCCCTTCCTGCAAAAAGCCCCCGGCGATAGCCTGGACCCTTCCCGCAAGCGCCTTGTTGGCGCGACCCATGACGGCGTTCTGTTCATGGATCATCGTCGGAACCCCCATGGATGTCGCAGCCATGAGCGGTGGGACGGTCGGGTAGCCGCCGAACCCCACGACAGCAAGCGGTTTCAGCCGGCCAACCAGGCGGCGCGCCGCACGAAGCCCCGACCACAGCTTCCATCCCGTCCGCACCAATGCGACAGGATTTTTCGAGGCGAAGGTCGCGGAGGGCACAACATGGATCTCATCCGCGGGAAAGCTGCCGGCAAAACGCTCAGCCCGGCTGTCCGTGACGAGATGCACCGAATAGCCGCGGGCCTTCAACCGGTACCCAAGCGCTTCGGCCGGAAAAACATGACCGCCGGTTCCACCGGCGGCAAGCAGAATTGTACCCTTCGTCATCGGTCCTTCTTACTCCGCAGGCACGCCTTGGGCGACGCGGAAGAGGCTGCGCTCCTGTGCCCGTTTCTCCGGACGGTGGCGCGTGAGCGCGAGAATGAAACCTGCCGTCACGCAGATGGCGATCATCGAGGAGCCTCCGTACGATATCAAGGGAAGCGTCATCCCCTTGGCTGGCATGAGCTCCAGGTTTACGCCGATGTTGATCAGAGACTGCATGCCCACCTGCAGAACCAATCCGGCGACCGCGAAGCGATTGAAATCGTTGCCTTCCTTGAAGGCGTGATTAAGCCCGCGCAGCACGACGAAGGCGAAGATCGCCACCAGCACCATGCAGAAGATAATGCCGAACTCCTCTGCGGCAACGGAGAAGATGAAGTCCGTATGACTGTCGGGCAGGATGCGCTTGACGATCCCTTCGCCTGGGCCCTGCCCGAACCAACCACCCTGGAGAATGGCTTCATGCGCCGTTTCGATCTGGAACCGGTCGCCCTCGCCCGTGAGAAACTTGTCGAATCGCGATGTGACGTGCGGCAGCATGTAATAGGCCGCGAACATGCCGCCCGCCCCGACGCCGCCAAGCAGGAAGATCCACAGCCAGGGCATCCCCGACATGAAGAACATGCCGCCCCAGACGACGCTGGTGAGGATGGTCTGACCAAGGTCCGGCTGGGCGACCAGCAGAGCGGCGACGATGCCGAAAAGGATGATGGCGAAGAGATTGCCCGGGATCTCCGGCTGGCGCGCATGTTCGGCAAAGAGCCAGGCGCAGACGACGACGAAGGCAGGCTTCATGAATTCCGACGGCTGGATTGAAAAGCTGCCGATGCCGATCCAACGGCGTGATCCCTTGACCTCGACGCCGAAGAACAGCGCCAGGACCATCAGGACCAGGGAGACGGCCAGGAGGATGATGGCCGTACGTCGTATCTGTCGCGGCGTCAGAAATGACAATCCGATCATCACCGCCAGCGACGGAGCAATGTAGAGGGCGTGACGTTCGACGAAGTGGAAACTATCAAGGCCGATGCGCTCGGCGACAGCCGGAGACGCCGCGAACGACAGCATGAAACCGATACCCATCAGCATCACGAAGGCGACAAGGAAAAAGCGGTCGATCGTCCAGAACCAGTCTGCGAGCGGCCCTCGGTCTGCGCGACTAACCATGTTCAGCTTCCCCTTCCGGTTTGGATCAACATCGTGATGCCTTCCAGAGCCGCGACGTGGCCGACGAAGGCATCGCCGCGAACCTCGAAGTTCTTGAACTGATCGAAGCTGGCACAGGCGGGCGACAGCATCACCGCAGACGGCGCCGGGTCCGTGGCGGCATCCGCAGCCGCGTGAGCCACGGCCTTTTCGAGCGTACCGGATATCTCGTACGGCACCTGCTCACCAAGCGCCGCTGCGAATGCAGGCGCTGCCTCTCCGATCAGATAAGCTTTGACGATATGCGACAAGAGTGGAGCGAGGCTTGCGATCCCGCCTTCCTTCGGCAGGCCACCCGCGATCCAGTAGATGCGGTGGTAGCTCGAGAGCGCCGGAGCTGCCGCGTCGGCATTCGTCGCCTTCGAGTCATTGACGAATACCACTTTGCCGCGCCGGCCAACCGGCTGCATGCGATGGTCGAGCCCGGCAAACGATTTCAGCGCCGTGCGAATCTCGTCTCTTGACACTCCCACGGCGAGACACGCGGCAATGGCGGCGGCAGCGTTCTGGGCATTGTGGCTACCCTTCAGCGTCTCGATCCCGTCAAGATCGATGAGGGGTGAGATCGCCCCCCCCTGCGCTTCCATGATCCTGGTGCCTTCCGCGAACAACCCATTGGCCACGATACTCCGCTTGGAGATGCGTTTCACGGCGACACCGGCTCTTTCGACCCCGTCTGCGATCAGGGCACTGTGGGAGTCGTCCACGCCGATGACAGCGGTCTCGCTGCCCGCAACGAGCCGTTCCTTCACATCTGCATAGTGCTGCATGGTGCCGTGACGGTCGAGATGGTCCGGTGTCAGGTTGAGCAGGATGCCCGCCGTCGGGTTGAGCGTCGGTGCAAGATCGATCTGGTAGGACGAGCACTCAACGACGAAATACCGCTCCGGCTTGGGCGGGTCGAGGGTGAGGACGGCGGTACCGATATTTCCGCCGAGTTGCGTGTCGCGCCCGCTTGAACGCAGGATATGGGCGATCAGCGCCGTGGTGGTGGATTTTCCGTTGGTGCCGGTGATCGCCACGAACGGGCAATCCGGCGCATGAGCGCGACGCTCGCGGACGAAAAGCTCGACATCGCCGATGATCTCCACTCCCGCAGCACGGGCGAGATCCACGCTCCAATGGGGCTTCGGATGGGTGAGAGGCACGCCGGGCGACAGCACGAAGGCGGCCTGACCGGTCCAGTCTATGGCCCGCAGGTCAGAGGTTTGAATGCCCGCAGCCGCCGCGCTGGCCACGCTGTCGGGGTTGTCATCCCAGGCAACGACCCTTGCGCCACCCGCCACCAATGCCTTGGCAGTTGCAAGTCCCGACCCGCCAAGGCCGAAAAGTGCGATCTGCTTGCCCTTGAAGGTGGTGACCGGGATCATCTCTTCACCGCAACTTCAGGGTTGAAAGGCCGAGCATTGCCAGTCCCACGGCGATGATCCAGAAGCGGATGACTACCTGACTCTCCGTCCAACCGAGCTTCTCGAATTGATGGTGGATCGGCGCCATCAAGAACACCCGCCTTCCCGTCATCTTGAAGAATCCGACCTGGATGATCACCGAGAGCGTCTCCATGACGAAAAGTCCGCCGATGATCGCCATGACGATCTCGTGTTTGGTCGCCACCGCAACCGAACCGATCAGCCCGCCGAGCGCCAGGGATCCGGTGTCCCCCATGAAAATTGCGGCCGGCGGCGCGTTGAACCACAGGAAGCCGAGACCCGCGCCGATGACCGCTCCGAGGATGACCGCCAGCTCGCCGGTGCCGGGCACGAAGTTGATCTGCAGGTAGTTGGCAAACACCGCATTGCCCGACAAATAGGCGATCACCCCGAAGGAAACGGCAGCGATCATGACCGGCACGATCGCCAGGCCGTCGAGGCCGTCGGTGAGGTTGACGGCATTGCCCGCCGCAACGATCACGAAGGCCCCGAACAGAACGAAAAAGATCCCGAGGTTGACAAGCAGATCCTTGAAGAACGGGAAGGCGATGGAACTGCCGAGTGCCGGGTTGCTGGAGGATCCCGTGGCGAGCGCCATGCGCATCATGAAAAAGGTTGCGATGGCGGCAATAACGAACTCGATGCCGAGCCTCGCCTTGCCGGAAAACCCCTTGTCCGTCTGCTTTGTGACCTTGAGGTAGTCGTCGTAGAAGCCGATTGCGCCGAAGCCGAGTGTCACCAGCAGCGTGGCCACCACGTAGATGTTGGAAAGGTCGGCCCAGAGCAGTGATCCACCGATGATGCCGGCAAGAATCATCAGCCCCCCCATGGTCGGGGTG
>JAEYTV010000513.1 GCA_023433855.1 Pseudomonadota bacterium
ACATGTAGCCGAGCGCGCCGGTTGCGATCGTCTGCTTGACGCCGGCCTTGAGATAGCCGCCGCCATAGGCGTTGATCGGCCAGTCATGCGAGAGCTCGGCGTAGACGATATCAGCCAGTAGCAGCCACTCGCCATTGTTGGCAAAGAAAGAGCCCATGACGGCACCGTCGAGGTCCTCCAGCACATCGGAGAGCGGAACGTCGACGGAGGTCGTCGGCAGAGTGAACAGGCCCACATCGCCTTTAAGCGAGGTCGCCCACACATAGAACGACAACTGGTAGCGCCAGTCCGAGCCAGACGCCGCGGCATCAGCAGAGGCAACCGGTAATGTCGATATATCGGCGGCGTCAGCGGTGACCGACCAGAGGCTGGTGAAGGCGACTACTGAGCTAACCACAGCCTTGCGCATGAGCGCCCTGAAATGCCTGACAGGGAAATGTTTTTGCATCGCTCCCCTCCGCGAAGGATAAGACGATCATTGCTTTACGGCGAGCTACCTCACATTGACAGACATGAACTTGAAGGGTTCGGCCTGCACAAAATCCTTCGCGACATTGCCCGAGTATACTTTCCCTCCTGCAACGGTGAGCTTTTTCACCGGCGTCCCTTCGGCAAAGTCCAGATCGGTAAGGGGCACCCAAAACGTGTTGGGGCTGGTTGCGCTATCGAAGAAATAAACCCTGTTCTTCTGGTCCGCGACCGTCCGCCAGATCGTCGAGGCGATGTTCGGGGCACCGGGCGTGGTGATGCCGAGCGGAACCGAAACAGAGCGCATGACACTGAGAACGCTCGCGGCAGCCTGATTCTGATAGCTTTGGTTCGGCACAGCCTTGATGTACCCGGGGGCGACGCCCGTCGGGATCGCCTCAATGAGAAATGAAGCCCGGGCGAAGCGGTCAGCCGCCCGGTTCGTACCGGGCAGGAAGGTCAGGCCGCCGATTTCCTGCCAATAAGCGTTCAGCGCCAGTTGCTGGTCGTAGCTGGGCGAATTGGTGAGGATGCGATACTGCTTGCCGTGATGGATGACGAGCTTGCCGCCGATATACTCGAAGATCGCGGAATCGCCACTAGCGTCCGAGATGGCGAGGTGGAGTTGCGCCGTCTTACCATTGGGAAGCTCGTCGGTGACGACGCGGAACGGCTCCTTTTCGAGCACCGCGACCGCCTCGCTGACGCTGGCGAAATTGTCGAGCACGTACTGGGCCCACAGCGCCATCGACAAGGCGGGCTTGCCTTCAGTCGTGCCGTAATCTGACTCGGCTAGGAAGAGGAGATTCGCGACCAAACCCTTCTCGTTCATGCCATCGGCAGAACCGAGTTCGTACCCGGTAGCGACAACACTGCCATACTTCGAGGTCCATTTCGGCGTGTTCGCCCCGGCGGCACCGTCACGCTCGATGCCACGCGGAAAAGCCCAGAGGTTGGTGTGCATGTCTTCTGCCCAGTCCATGGACCGGCCGGTAATCACAGTGTCCTCGATCCCGATATAAACGGCACGGGTGCAGGCAGCGGCGGGCGCAAGGCTGATCGCCGAAAATGCGACCACAGACATGATCGTCGAGAGCGAAACACGAATCCGGTTCACGGTATTCTCCAAGGCGTCGTTGAGAGTCTGTGGCGGCAGGGGTAGGCCCACTCGGCCTGCTTGCGTCAATGTATTTCGCGCACCGGCCGGCAGGCGCATGTTGACGATGGCACGTTCCTTCATGCTGCCAAGCGCGCGGCAGTTAACCTCGGGAACCCAGCCTCTGCCGTCAAGGCGTTTATGCGCCATGGCGAATGGAAGTTTCAGATTCGGAATTCCACCATAATCGGTCGGCGGCGGGAGCAGGATGTCGGGGTTCTGCGCCTCAACTGCAGGATTTCGCGGACCAACGATGTCGGGCCCTTGTGCCTCGGATCTGCTGTATACGTTCGCTCATCGATTGCTCCTCGTGCCCGGACGTTGGTCGGCCGGCGTGAACGCCGTGGGATCATTCTTTTTCGCCGCAGGGCGTCCGCACGAACGAAGGTTAATTCGCAGCAAGAGCGAGGCCTGATCAATATCCCAAACGGGATACGCGGGGCGTTCTGGGATCTTGCCGATCAGACAAACGCCCGCAGCGCCATCTGAACCCGATACAGTCCGACGATTCGCCAATTATGCTGGGAGCGGGAGCTCGATGAGGAAGGTTTATGGCTGCCTATCGCGCCGTGAGATCACCTCAATTCGAGAGAGTTGCAAAACGAGCTCAGCCTGCCTGTTAACGCTCAATTTCTGGAAGATTTTCTTGAGGACTACCCTTGCGGTTCCCTCGGTGATGCTAAGCTTCTCCGCAGCCTCCCTGACGCCGGTGCCACCACCAATCAGACTTGCAAGCCGAGCCTCGCTAAGGCTGAGACCAAAGACATTGCGAATAACAGCTGGATCGATAAATCCGGCTTTCTCCAGAGGCACCACCAATAACAAATCAGAAGCGCTATCCGTAAAGCCTATGCGATCCTGAGCCTCTTGGGCGATAGGAATCGACCATACCACGAGGCGGCGCCCATCGGTACTTTTGACAATCTGCGGTGATGGATGCGTATTATCGGAGGCGCTCGCCGGCAAATGAGAAGTTCGGATATGGTGACGCGCGGCGCTCCAAGCGCGTCGATCTAGTTGGGCAAATATGCGTTCGAAATGTTGGGCTCCGTATCGGTTCGCAAGGAGCGCGCGGCCCTTGGCATCCAATGCAAATATGCCGATATCCATGGCATCCCAAGCGCTCAGAAGGGCGGCTTCGTTCGACTGCAGGTTGCTTAATCGAAGCGATATTCGCAATGCCTGTTCAACATGACGGCTAATATCTCCTAGTAACTCCATCTGTTGAGAATCGATGAACGGTCCCTTGTGCTTGTCGCGATGGATGGCCAGCAGCACCGGCATGTCAAAGTCGGGCATAATGGATGCGATCATGCACCACCCAAGGCCAGTTTTTGGAATGAAATTTTTGTATATAGGGTGCGTTTCGATTTCCTCGGAAGTAGCCACCATCTGATCGTTGAAAACATCTGTACCGCGCGCCAGAAGCATTGGTGCTCTGTGGGCGCGAATGTCTTGTCGCCACCACTCCTCATCAAAATATACTTTCGTAATGTGTTCGACGCCGGGAGAGTGGATCATTTCGACCGGCGTATCCCGATTGACAAACATGATAAGCGCGCAGTCAGATTCAAATACTGCAGCCAGCTGCAACAGAGCCTTAGGCCATTTTTCTGGAACCAGAGCGGCCTCATAAACCAAATACAAAGCGTCGCTAAAGCTCTTCGTCACTTCCCTCCTGCCTTCTTCCATAACCTCTTCCGCTCAAAAAGAACCGCGGTTGTCATAGTCGATCATGTAGGAATATCAGCCCAGTCTAATTCGAGGAGCTAGCCAGATTAGCTTAACTTGACCTCGTGTCCACAGAACTGGTCGCGGGCCACACAGACAACCGTTGAGAATGCAAGAGCTCTAGTCCAAGGCATCTTAGAGCGCGCCAGGGCGTGCCAGTCCCTTCATCAAGAGAATGGGGCCAGAGGGCGCTGCCCCCTCAGCCCCAGCAAGGGCGATGACGCCACCCCCCAGCATTCGGCCCTAAAGGGCCTGCCATGCCGGCGCTGCGCGCCGCCCTACAGGTGGGCGGTCCCCCCCGTCATCATCCCCCTTGCCCCCCGCTCCCCCGCTGCTCCGCGCGAACTCGGAAGCAGGACGCCGCCTGCTTCGCAGCGAATAGGAGAAGACGAGATGACTGACACC
>JAEYTV010000538.1 GCA_023433855.1 Pseudomonadota bacterium
ATGGATTGCCTTCAAGCTGCGATGGATCTGGGAGGACATGTCCGCGTCGGATTCGAGAATGCGATTGTCGATGCCAATGGCAGGCTTGCAATCAGCAACGCCGAGCGTGTCGCGGAAGTAGCTGAAATGGCAGGAATTTCCGGCCGGACTTTGATGGATGGACGTTCCGCGCCGTCGGTCCTGGGATAAATTCTACCGAGGCATTGAGGCGATCGACGGAGAGACGACAACCCCGTTGACCAACGAAATCCTGCGCAGGCGAGCACGCATTTTTGAGGGACTGGTGGTCGAAACCTGTTAGCGAGAAGGCTCCCGTCTGGCGGCAAGACGATGCCGGGCCGAGCGCTGATGGCTGCTATCAGCGAAGTGGGTTGGGGAGCGGCACGCTCCCAGCGGGCAAGCGAGCCGATCGGCCTCCGCTTATCCTGGAATCCAGAATGGTCACTTGTGCTTCTGCGTTACTGGTCCAACTTGGGCTTGAGCCGAAGTAATTCGCGCGTCGAAATCGTCGCCGATCGGGACGACCGGCGAAACGCCGTCTTCAATGAACCGATGATGCCGATGATGCCTTCCCGGAAGCTTATGACACAGACCACGAAGATCATGCCCTGGATGATTGTCACCAACGCGCCCAACGGGGCGAGGTAGTATTCCATGGTCGTCACAACCAGCGCACCGATGATCGGGCCGAACATTGTTCCAATGCCGCCGACCAGCGTCATCATGACAACTTCGGCCGAGGTGGTGCCGACAACATCGACCAGGGAGACCACCTGAAAGGCCACCGACTTGAGGCCGCCAGCTAGGCCCGAAAGCGCGGCCGATAGGGTAAACAGAATGATCTTGTAATGATTGACGCGATAGCCCAGCGAGACCGCGCGATCCTCGTTTTCTCGAATCGCCTTGACAACCTGGCCGAACGGCGAATGCACGATCCGGTAGATGAAGAAAATCGCCGACGAGACAACGGCCAGGACGATGAAATAGACAAGAAGGTTGTTCTCGAGCGGGATCAGCCCGAACAGTTTGTTGCGCGGCACGCCCTGCAAGCCGTCTTCGCCACCCGTAGCTTTAAGCTGGTTGCAGATGAAATAGACAAGCTGGGACAATGCCAGCGTGATCATGGCAAAATAGACGCCGTGACGCCGGACTGCCAAGGCCCCGAACGCGAGTCCCAGCAGCGCCGCGAATGCAGTCGCGGCCAGAACCGCCAGTTCGGGCGTAAGCCCCCATTCTTTCAGAAGGTAGCCGGCGACATAGGCTGCGGACCCGAAATAGGCCGCATGACCAAACGAAAGAAGTCCGCCATAACCGAGCAGCAGATTATAGGCGCATGCAAACAGAGCGAAGCAAAGTATCTTCATCGCGAATATGGGATAGACAAAGAACGGAGCAACCACGGCGGCGATGGCAAGACCATACCAGAACAATCTCTTGGTCGGCGCTGACAGCTCGCGCCACCAGCGCTCGCCATCGGGGCGCTCCAGATGCGCATCGACCTTCATGCCCCCCATCTTGCCGAACAAGCCTTCCGGACGCGCAATCAGCACCACGATCATCACGACAAAAATGACGATATTTGCCGCCTGCGGGTAAAGAAACTTGGTCAGCCCCTCGATAAGACCCAGCGACAGGCCGGTTATCACCGCGCCGCCGATGGAGCCCATGCCGCCGATCACGACGACGGCAAACACGACCAAGATGATTTCGACGCCCATATTCGGGCTAACCGAGAAGATGGGAGCTGCCAGAACGCCTGCAAGTGCCGCAAGCGCCACTCCGCCGCCATAGGTCAGCGATATCAGCAGCGGCACGTTTACGCCGAACGCGCCGACAAGAACCGGATTTTCCGTCGCCGCCCGCAAATAGGAACCAAGCTTGGTCTTCTCGATCGCAACCCACACTAGGAAGCAGACGGCTAGCGAAAATGCGATAACCCAGCCGCGATAGATCGGCAGGATCATGAAACCGAAATCCCAGATACCGGAAAACTCCGCCGGAATATCGTAACGAAGGCCGGCGCTGCCGAAATTGACGCGTGCCAGCCCCTGAATGATGAACGCCAGGCCGAAAGTCAGCAAAAGCCCGTAGAGATGGGCCTTGTCGTACAGGCGCCTGATAAGCGTCCTTTCAAGCGCGATGCCGAAGGCGCCGGCCAGCAGCGGCGCAAGAAGCAGCGACCACCAGTAACCCAGCCCCAAATAGTTCAGGATCATCCAGGCAATGTAGGCGCCCAGCATGTACTGCGCCCCGTGGGCGAAGTTCACGATGTTGAGCATACCGAAAATGATCGCAAGCCCAAGGCTCAGCAGAGCATAGAATGATCCGTTGATCAGGCCGACAGTCAATTGGCCGAGAAGGGCATCCAGTGTCATGGTGTTTCTGTGTGCTTGCGGGCGATGGGCCGTCGAGGCATGGAATATACCTCGACGACTGTCGCCGGAATCAATCCCAATAAAAGGCTACTTGATCACGCAGCCAGCGTCGGTGGCGGTACGAAACGCCTTGTCGCCGGGAATGCGCGACACCACCTTCAGAAAGTCCCAATCGTATTTCGATTCATCCTCGGCCTTCACCTGGACGAGATACCGATCAAAGGCTGCCCTGCCGTTTTCGAGGATGTGACCGTTTTCAGAGATCAAGCCGTTGATCGGCGTTTCCTTCATCTGCTTCAGGACCGCCTGGGTTTCGTCGGTGCCCGCAGCCTTCACCGCCTCGAGATAATGAGTAACCGCCGCATAAAGTGCCGCGTGGCTTTCGTTCGGCATCTTCTTCATGCGTTCAAAATATCGGTTGGCCCAGGCACGGCTGGAGTCGTCCTGATCCCAGTACCAAGACTGGATGAACTGCAGTCCGGCCAGAGTGTTCAGCCCGATAGCGTCGATATCGGTCAGGAACAGGATCGGCGCCGCGATTTTCTGTTTGGCGGCGATGCCGAACTCCGTCGCCTGCTTCATCGACGTGACGAGGTCTGTACCCGATTGAGCCAGCACGATGACATCGGCGCCAGACGCCCGCGCCGAGAGCAGATAGGACGACATATCCATGGTGTTAAGCGGCACCAGTACACCGCCGATGACTTCGCCACCCGCCGCCTCGACCGCCGCGCGCGACACCTCTTCAAGCTGATGCCCGAAATTGTAGTCCACCGTGATGAAGAAGAAGGTGGTTCCCGGCTTCTCGGAGGCAAGCGCTGTCATCAGCGACGCGCTGTTCGACCAGTTTTCGGCGCCCCACTGCTGGCCGTTCGGAGAGCAAGCCTTGCCGATGATATCGGACGAGCTTGCCGTTGTATAAAGCGCTATCCTGTCGAACTCACGCGCGATGTCCTGTACGCCCAGAGCAATTGCGGAGGAGGCGAAATCGACAATGACATCGACCCCCTTCCCCTCATACCATTCGCGCGCAATGGCGATGCCGGTGTCGACCTTGTTCTGGTGATCGGCCACGAGCACCTCGATCGGGCGGCCAAGAACACTTCCTCCGAAATCCTCTATCGCCATGCGCGTGGCGGTCACCGAGCCGGGCCCACCGCTGTCGGCGAAATTGCTGGACTGATCGCCCAGAACGCCAATTCGAATGGGGTCATCAGCCGCCATCGCCAAGGAGGCGGCGAAAGCGCTTCCCATGATAAACGATCCCACGATTAACGATCGCAGCATGAGCTTCATTGCATTCTCTCCCTTTTGCCGCCAGCGTTTCGCTGGTCCCTTGGCGCGCCACACGGCCTCCATCCATGCTAAACTCCAAGATAGGAATGGAGCTTGCCCAGATTGTTTTCTATTTCATCATTGCCGAACGTCTCGACGGTCAGCCCCTCGTGCACGATGTAATGCCGGTCGGCGACCGTCTGCGCGAACCTGAAATTCTGCTCGACCAGAAGGATGGTGAAGCCGCCCCGCTTCAACCGCTCGATTGTCTTGCCGATCTGCTGCACGATCACCGGAGCGAGCCCTTCGGTCGGCTCATCCAGAAGAAGCAGCTTGGCGCCGGTGCGCAGGATGCGCCCAAGCGCAAGCATCTGCTGTTCGCCTCCGGACAGCTTTGTCCCGCGGCTTTTTTCTCTTTCCTTGAGATTGGGAAACAACTCGTAGATCTGCTCGACGGACAGGCCGCCAGGCTTCACCTGCGGTGGCAGAAGAAGGTTTTCCTCAGCCGAAAGGCTTGAGAATATTCCCCGTTCCTCGGGCACATAGCCAATGCCCAGACGGGCAATCCTGCGCGATGGAAGCCCAATCGTCTCCACCCCGTCAAACGTGACCGATCCCTTGGAGTGGGCAAGAATACCCATGAGCGCGCGCATGATGGTGGATTTGCCGGCACCGTTGCGCCCAAGCAGGGTAACGACTTCTCCTGCATGAACACTGAAACTCACACCATGCAGGACAGAGCCATCGCCATAGCCTCCCTCGAGCCCCCTCACCTGCAATAGGGCGGGTGGCGGCGGAGCTGTGTCTGCTGCCATATCAAGCATGACCGGCCCCGATATATGCCTCGATCACACGCGGATCGGCCGACACCGTGGCATAGTCGCCATGCGAGAGGATCGCGCCGCGCGCCAGAACCGTGATAGTGTCCGACAGCGCGGCGACCACCGAGAGATTGTGCTCGACCATCAAAATCGACCGGTTTGCCGAAGATGTCCTGATCAGGCCCTCGATTAGCTTGGTGTCTCCCTGGCTGATCCCGGCCATCGGTTCGTCCAGCAGCATCAATTCGGGATCGAGCGCCAGCGTGGTCGCAATCTCCAGCGCGCGCTTTCGCCCATAGGGCAGTTCGGCTGCGGTCCTGTCAGCGACATCGGCCAGATTGACCGTCTCCAGCAACTCCATGGCCCTTGCGTCAAGGGCCTCAAGCGCCTTCTGCGGCCGCCAGAAATCGAAGTTATCGCCACGCTTGCGCTGCAGGGCAATACGGACATTTTCAAGAACCGTCATATGACCGAAGACGGCCGATATCTGAAACGAACGAACCAAACCCAGACGCGCGACATCCGCCGGGCGCATCCGGGTGATATCGCGCCCGCGGTAGGAAATCGTGCCGCGCGAAGGTTGCAGGAATTTCGTCAGAAGATTGAACAGGGTTGTTTTGCCTGCGCCATTCGGCCCGATCAACGCGTGAACCGAGCCGCGACGGACATCGAGATCCACCCGATCGACAGCGCGGAAACCAGCGAAGTCTTTTCCAAGCCCGCGAACCGAAAGAATTGTGTCATTATGCATTCAGCGCTCATCCGCCAGAAATATATGGGACACTTTCCAAGCGCGTTGCAGCGTTACGGCCCCGTCGGACTTGCTTCTTTCCGGAACAAAGCACAGCGCTCCCAGAGCGCCCGCGTAACGTTAGCAGTGGCGATCCGTCGATCAATCGACGTTCCCAACAATTTCGGCGAATGAAATTCGCACTGCGCGTCCGTGAAGGATTCGAATGGAACCCTTCTGCCTCGCCGCACTATGCCGCCAAGTGCAGAATCGCGTCGAGATGGATCATTTCAGATCTGAAAGACAGCTCGCATTGTGCGTACACGGTATCGATGGGCCAAGCGGCGTCATGAAGGGCAATGCATCTTCTGAAGAACAGGCCGTTTTTCGGCATCCTGGCTTCTATCATTTTTGGATTGCCGAGACCGTTTCCGGCCTCGGCACATCCATACAACCATCGCTCTTCAGGTCTTGGTGATCTTGTCGCTGGGCGGGGTCGGCTGGCGACGTCGGTTGGGTCAACGCTTCGCGCTGGCTACCGTATGTTTTTCTAGGCCTGATCGTAGGCGCGCTGGTTGAGCGCGTGCGGCGTAAGGTTTCGAGAGGTACCTGCGTGAAATTCTACGACCAAGATGGGGGCGCAGTGCCGTCGGAAAGGCACCATCCCCGGCGTGGGGTCCGAAACCTGCCATCCGTTTCCCACCACAGGCAGTCAAACAGTGTCATATCCAACAAGCCGAAGTGGTCATCCGCGACGTATTGGGGGCCAAGTGCGGACCCGCAGCTTCTGGCCTCGATAAAGCCATAGCAGACATTCAACCACGTGGGTTGAACTCTCGAACCGATCCATTCCGTGCAAGGTATGACAGCGCCTCAGCCGTCCATTTGAGCAGTCATCGCATCTGCACAAAAATTAGACAATAGTTTGTGCGATGCGCAAAATTCCCTCGTGGTTAGCTGCGGTGGAGGGAACCTCCCTTTGTGCGAGATGTATAGCCGGTTTCACTAACGCGCTGGATTACAACGAAAGCACGCGTCGTTAGCCATGATCTCTCTCAATTGGCACAGCCATTGCATTGCTTGTTGCGGTGCAACGTCCAGTGGGAGATTTCCGCATGAGGGGTCTATCGACAATAAGCAATTTCCTGTCCGCGAGTGCGATCGCGGCCAGCATTGGCTTCGCTTCGCCGGCGATGGCGCAGGAAGACACGATCAAGGTCGGCGTCCTCCATTCGCTCTCAGGCACGATGGCGATCTCGGAGACCACGCTCAAGGACACGATGCTGTTCCTGATCGACGAGCAGAACAAGAAGGGCGGCCTGCTCGGCAAGAAGCTCGAAGCGGTCGTGGTCGACCCGGCGTCCGACTGGCCGCTCTTCGCCGAAAAGGCACGCGAACTGATCGCGGTGAACAAGGTGGCGGCGGTGTTCGGCTGCTGGACTTCGGTGTCGCGCAAGTCCGTGCTGCCGGTGTTCGAGGAGCTCAACGGCCTGCTCTTCTACCCCGTCCAGTACGAGGGCGAGGAAAGCCAGCGCAACGTCTTCTACACGGGCGCCGCGCCGAACCAGCAGGCGATCCCCGCCGTCGATTATCTCATGAACGAGGAAGGCGTCGAGCGCTGGGTGCTGGCCGGCACCGACTACGTCTATCCGCAGACGACCAACAAGATCCTGCAGGCCTACCTGGAATCCAAGGGCGTGGCCAAGGACGACATCATGATCAACTACACGCCGTTCGGTCACTCCGACTGGCAGACCATCGTCTCCGACATCAAGGCCTTCGGCTCGGCCGGCAAGAAGACCGCCGTGGTCTCGACCATCAACGGCGACGCCAACGTGCCGTTCTACAAGGAACTCGCCAACC
>JAEYTV010000011.1 GCA_023433855.1 Pseudomonadota bacterium
GAACAAGGACGACGGCAACTATGTCACCGAGAACATCCTGAGCAACATTCGGGTACTGGCGATCGATCAGCAGATCCAGGAAACGGAAGACGGCAAGAAGGCGGTAGTCGGCACGACCGCCACGCTGGAACTGACGCCGGATCAGGCACGGGTGATCGCGGTGGCGCAGCAGATGGCGAACCGGTTGACGCTCGCTTTGCGTTCGGTCGCCGACTCGCAGGAGCCCGACACGGCGGTGGCGGATTACCTGCTGCATGGCGGCGACGGCAAGGGCGACATCCAGATCATCAAATCGGGCTCGATCGTCAAGAGCCAGTCTGCGGCGACCCAGGCGAATTGAACGGAGCAACCCAGTGAGCAGTTTCAAATGCAAGATACGCAGTACGGCGGTGGCAGGCATGGCTTTCTGCCTTGCCCTCTCCGGCGGTCCGGCTGATCTTGCAACCGGCAGCTTCGGCCCGGCGCAGGCGCTCGCCGCAACCGGTGGCCTGATCCGTATAACGGACAGCGGCCCCGGCATCCGCAAGCGTCTCGAACTTGGGTTGAACAAGGCGCTCGTCGTGGATCTGCCGACCGACGCCCACGACATCCTTGTGGCCGATCCCTCGATCGCCGATGCGGTGACGCGGACGTCGCGGCGCATTTACCTGTTCGGCAAGACGGTCGGCCAGACCAACATCTTCGTCTTCGGGCCGCAGGGCGAGGAAGTGATCAGCCTCGACCTGGAGATCGAACGGGACATCTCCGGCCTGGAGCAGAACCTTCGCCGCTTCCTGCCCGAATCGCAGATCAAGGTCGAGATCATTTCCGACAATATCGTGCTTTCCGGCAGCGTACGGACCCCGCAGGACTCGGCCCAGGCGGAGAAGCTCGCCAACGCCTTCCTGAAGGGCGGCGAGGCGACGACCCGCAACATCACCGCGCAGGGCAACAATGGCGATGCGGACATCTTCGCCGAGGAACGCCAGCGGTCCCAGATCGTCAACCTCCTGACCATCGAGGGCGAGGATCAGGTTACCCTCAAGGTAACGGTGGCGGAAGTCAGCCGGCAGGTGCTCAAGCAACTCGGCTTCAATGGGTCCGTTTCCGGGAGAGACGGGGCGGTCTCGTTCGCCAACCCTTCCAACCTCGGTAGCGCCATCAACACGTTCGGCACGGGCGTTCTTACCGGGCGGGTCGGCAATACAAGCCTCGCCACCTACGTGAACGCCATGGAGCAGGCCGGCGTGATGCGCACCCTTGCGGAGCCGAGCCTCACGGCGATCTCCGGCCGGCAGGCGAAATTCTATGTGGGCGGCGAATTCCGCCTGCCTGCCGAGCAGGAGGTCAGCGTCGACGAAGAGACCGGACTGCCGCGCGTCTCGCGCACGATCAACTCCGTCGACTACGGCATCGAGCTCAACTTCAAGCCGGTGGTCCTGTCGGCCGGGCGGATCAGCCTGAACATCGAGACGAATGTGTCTGAGCCGACCTACGAGGGATCCACCGTGACCGGCAACGGCAGCTCGGCGCGCATTCCCGGCCACACCTTCATGTCGATACGCAAACGCGAGGCGTCGACCACCGTGGAACTGCCGTCGGGCGGCTCGATCGTCATCGCCGGGCTCGTTCAGGACAACATCCGCCAGGCAATGTCCGGTCTTCCGGGAATTTCCAAGGTGCCAGTGTTCGGGACGCTCTTCCGCAGCAAGGATTTCGTGCGAAACGAGACGGAACTTGTCATCATCGCCACGCCCTATCTGGTGCGCCCGGTGGCGCGCAGCGAGATCGCGCGTCCGGATGACAACTTCAATCCGGAAAACGATGCGGCGAGCTTTTTCCTCAACCGCGTGAACAAGATCTATGGCCGCAAGGAACCCGTCGCGGCGGGGCAGTATCACGGCGCAGTCGGCTTTATCTACAAGTGATGGTCATGGTCATGGAAACGCGAGTATTCTCCCACCTGCAGCACCGCATGACCCGTGCGGTCGAAGCGCCGAGGCGCAGGATCGCTCCTCTGGCCGCCTGCCTGGCGTCCACCGTGCTTCTGTCGGCCTGCGGCAACAACCTGACCACCGGCGCAATCCCGGACGACTATCGCACACGTCATCCGATCGTGCTGGCGGAAGGCGAACATACGCTGGATATTCCGGTCGCTTCAGGGGATGTCCGTTTGTCGACCGGTATGACAGACACGATCAAGGGCTTTGCCCAGCGGTTTGCAGCCTCGCCGGCTGGCATTATCCAGATCCAGGTGCCCGACGGCTCCTACAATGCCGGCGCTGCCCGACACATTGCCGGCGACATCCGGCGTGCGCTCGCCAAGTCGGGCATCAAGCCGGAGCGGATCCTGACGACCGGTTATGCGGCCGCTCCGACGGGCGACGCCGCACCGCTCCGCCTGGCCTATGTCACGACCAAGCCCATGACCAGCGTCTGCGGCGAATGGCCGGCAGACTTGTCCAACGACACCTTCGGAAACAGGAACTGGTACAATTTCGGTTGTGCCAGCCAGAACAATCTGGCCGCACAGGTTGCCAATCCCACGGATCTCGTGGCCCCGCGCGGTATGACCCCGATCGATGCCACCCAGCGCGCCAGGGTAATCAGCGAGTATCGCGGCGAAACAGGCGGCGACAAATAGGCGAGAGTATCGGAGAAGACGATGAGTGCGGTCAGTTACGACATCCGGCCTTCCGGTGAGGAGGACATCGCCGAGGCAGATCGGCCTGGCGATTTCGACTCGCTGCGCCCGCTCCCCCGCATTTCCATCCACGCCTTCTGCGAGAGCGATGCGATGCAGCGGATGATGGACCGGATCGGTCGGGACCGGCGCATGGCGAAAGTCAACCTGCGGGTGACGATCGGAAGCACCAGTGCGGCTGCCAACATGTTTGCCTCGGCGCCGACCCCCAATCTGATCGTTCTGGAGACGGACGCGGAGCCGGCGAACATGCTTGCCGAACTCCGGCCTCTTGCAGAGGTCTGCGACCCGTCGACACGGGTGGTGATCGTCGGCCGCTACAACGATATTGCCCTTTACCGGGAACTGATCCGGAACGGAATATCGGAGTACCTGGTAGGCCCCGTCGCCATGCCCGACATGCTTGCCTCGATCGCGTCCATCTTCGTTGATCCGGAAGCGGAGCCGCTTGGCAGGTCGATCGCCTTCATCGGCGCCAAGGGTGGCGTGGGCTCCTCCACGATTGCGCACAACTGTGCCTTTGGCATATCCAGCCTTTTCTCGACGGAAACGATCCTCGCCGACCTGGACCTGCCGTTCGGCACCGCCAACATCGATTTCGACCAGGACCCGGCGCAAGGAATAGCAGAAGCGGTCTTTGCACCGGAGCGGCTGGACGAGGTGTTCCTCGACCGTCTGCTGACGAAGTGTTCCGAGCACCTGTCGCTGCTGGCCGCGCCATCGCTGCTCGACCGGTCATACGACTTTGACCCGGCCGCGTTCACGCCGATCGTCGAACTGTTGCAGCGCAGCGCCCCTGTGGTGGTTCTCGATATTCCACATGGCTGGACAGACTGGACCCGCACTGTGTTGGCCGAAGCGGACGAGGTGGTGATCTGCGCGGTTCCCGACCTTGCCAATCTGCGTAATACGAAGAATGTGCATGATGCCCTCAAGAAACTGCGTCCCAATGACCGGCCCCCGCATCTGGTGCTCAATCAGGTGGGTGTGCCCAAGCGGCCGGAGATCGCGCCGGCGGACTTTCTCGAGCCGCTCGAGATCGAGCCGCTGGCCATCCTGCCTTTCGACGTGCAGCTCTTCGGCAACGCTGCCAACAGCGGGCGCATGATCGCCGAGATCGATCCAAAATCCGCAGCGGCGGAAACCTTCTCTCAGATTGCTCACGCCGTGACCGGCCGGATGGCGGTGAAGAAGGTGAAGAAGGCTGGGCTCGGCGGCATCCTCCAGATGCTGTCGCGCAAGAAGCCGTAACGTCAGGAAACGTGAATGTTCGGAAAACGGGGAAACGACGGTTTTGGCAAGAGCGGCGGAGCGGTTGCGCCGCCGCTGGCTGCTGTGCCTGTCCGGGATCCGCTGGCGTCGGAAAAACCGGTAGCGCCCGAGGTTCTCGCAGAACCTTTCTCCGCGACAGCCGCTCAGCGTCAGCCCGTTGTTCCTCCGCCGCTTGCCCCTCAGCCAGCCGCGCGCAGGAAGCCTGTCCGCACCGAGCTCTACTATGATACCAAGAGCCAGGTTTTCTCCGCGCTCATCGACACGATCGACCTCTCGCAGCTCGCCAAGCTCGACGGAGAAAGCGCGCGCGAGGAAATCCGCGACATCGTCAACGACATCATCACCATCAAGAACTTTGCGATGTCGATCTCCGAGCAGGAGGAACTGCTGGAGGACATCTGCAATGATGTCCTGGGCTACGGTCCGCTGGAGCCGCTTCTTGCCCGTGACGACATCGCCGACATCATGGTCAACGGTGCCGGGCAGACCTTCATCGAAGTGGCTGGCAAGACGATCGAGTCCGAGATCCGCTTTCGCGACAACGCGCAACTCCTGTCCATCTGCCAGCGGATCGTCAGCCAGGTCGGCCGGCGCGTGGACGAATCCTCACCGATCTGCGATGCCCGGTTGCCTGACGGGTCTCGCGTCAACGTCATCGCCCCTCCGCTTGCGATCGATGGTCCTGCGCTGACCATCCGCAAGTTCAAGAAGGACAAGCTGACGCTCGAACAGCTCGTCAAGTTCGGAGCGATCACACCGGAAGGCGCGGTTCTCCTGCAGATCATTGGCCGCGTTCGCTGCAATGTCGTCATCTCCGGCGGGACCGGCTCGGGCAAGACGACCCTGCTCAATTGCCTGACACGCTATATCGATGCGGACGAGCGGATCATCACCTGCGAAGATACTGCCGAACTGCAGCTGCAGCAGCCGCACGTGGTCCGCCTTGAAACGCGCCCGCCCAACATTGAAGGCGAGGGTGAGATCACCATGCGTGATCTCGTCAAGAACTGCCTGCGCATGCGTCCTGAACGCATCATCGTCGGCGAAGTGCGTGGACCCGAAGTATTCGACCTCCTGCAGGCGATGAACACGGGCCATGACGGCTCGATGGGCACGATCCACGCCAATACCCCGCGCGAATGCCTGAGCCGCATGGAATCCATGATTGCCATGGGTGGGTATTCTCTACCGGCGAAGACGGTGCGGGAGATCATCACCGGGTCCATCGACGTCATCATCCAGGCCGCGCGGCTGCGCGATGGTTCACGCCGCATCACCCAGGTCACCGAAGTGATCGGCATGGAAGGCGATGTAATTGTGACGCAGGATCTGATGCGCTACGAGATCATGGGTGAGGATGCCAACGGCCGGCTGGTCGGTCGGCACGTCTCGACCGGGATCGGCAAACCGCACTTCTGGGATCGGGCTCGCTATTTCAACGAGGAAAGCCGGCTTGCCGCAGCCCTCGATGCAATGGCGCCGGGCGAGGATTGAGAACGAAGGGAAAGACGCCATGTTCGGGGTCGACATCACAGTCCTGGCGATTGCCGCGCTGATGGCAGTCGCCGCGGGCGCGGTATGCTACGGCCTTCTCTACGGCCGCATGGAAGTCGAGAAGAAGGCGGGATCCCGGCTGAGCCGAGTCAAGGCCGCTGAAACCGACCTCGCGAAGGTCAAGGCCGCCCGCGACCGGGTGCAGGAACTCTCCAGGCGCCGCAAGTCGGTGCAGGACTCATTAAAGGACCTCGAGAAGAAGCAGGAAGAGAAGAACCGGAAGACCGGGGACCGAAGCCTCAGATCCCGGCTCGTGCAGACCGGCTTCCAGCTCACGCTGGCGCGCTTCTACATGCTCAGCGCCGCCTTCGGCATTGTCGTCTTCCTGGTCACGCTGCTCGCCGGCTTGCCGTTGCTGGGTGCGATCGGTGCGGCCTTCGCGGGGGCCCTCGGGCTTCCCCGCTGGCTTGTCGGGTTTTTCGTCAAGCGGCGCCAGAAGCGGTTCATCGAGGAATTCCCCAATGCGCTGGACGTGATGGTTCGTTCCATCAAATCCGGCCTGCCGCTCAACGACGCGATGCGCCTGGTGGCGTCCGACGGGCAGGAGCCCGTAAAGGCGGAATTCCGCCGCATCGTCGAGTCCCAGCAGGTAGGGCTGAGCATCCCCGAAGCCTGCACGCGTATGATGCTGACCATGCCGCTGCCCGAGGTGAACTTCTTCGCCATCGTCATTACCATCCAGAGCCAGGCGGGCGGCAACCTGTCTGAAGCGCTGGGCAATCTTTCCCGCGTCTTGCGCGAGCGGAAGAAGATGAAGGCAAAGGTGAATGCCCTGTCAATGGAAGCAAAGGCTTCGGCAGTGATCATCGGGTCACTGCCCTTCATCGTATCCTTGCTCGTCTACCTGACGTCGCCCGACTACATGACGGTGCTCTTCACCGATCCGCGCGGCCACCTCATCATGTTGCTCTCCGCCATCTGGATGTCGATCGGCATATTCGTGATGCGCAACATGATCAACTTCGACATCTGAGGAGCGCAGTCGTGAAGGACCTGGCAGCCGCGTTGACTGATCCCGCCACGCTCATGGCGCTGCTCGTTGCCGTCGCGGTCCTGGCGACCTTCTACACCCTGGCAAGCCCCTTCCTCGAGGGAGGGCAGCTGGAGAAGCGGATGAAGGCTGTCTCCACCGAACGGGAGCAGATACGCGCCCGCGAACGGGCCCGCATGAATGCCGAGCAGTCCAAGACGTCGCTGCGAACACAGAACAACCAGTCCGTCCGCCAGATTGTCGAACGCTTCAATCTTCGAAAGGCGCTCGTTGACGACAATACGGTGAACCGGCTGCGCGCGGCGGGACTAAGGTCGCAAAATGCCCTGAACATCTTCCTGGTCGCCCGGTTCCTGCTGCGATTCGTGTTTCTGGCCCTTGCGATCTTCTGGGTTTTTGTCCTCGGAAACCTGGCCTCACGGCCATTCCCGATTCGCCTCCTCGCGGTGATTGGCTTTTCCTATGCCGGTTTCTATGCGCCGAACGTGTACGTGTCCAATCTCGTGAACAAGCGGCAGCTCTCCATCAAGCGCGCCTGGCCGGACGCGCTCGATCTGATGCTGATTTGTGTTGAAGCGGGGATCTCCATCGAAGCGGCCATGCGCCGCGTGGCCGAGGAAATGTCGCAGCAGTCGCCGCCACTTGCCGAGGAAATGGTCCTGACGACGGCCGAACTTTCCTTCCTGCAGGACCGGCGTGCGGCTCTGGAGAACCTCGGAACCCGCACACAGCTCGAGACGGTAAAATCCGTCACCCAGGCTCTGATACAGGCCGAACGTTATGGTACGCCCATCGCCCAGGCACTTCGCGTGCTTGCCCAGGAGAGTCGCGATCAACGCATGAACGAGGCGGAGAAGAAGGCGGCTGCCCTGCCTCCCAAACTGACCGTTCCGATGATCCTGTTCTTCCTTCCAGTGCTGGTGGCAGTCATTCTCGGCCCGGCAGGCATTCAGGTCGCCGACAAGTTCTGAGGGCGATCGCTGCGTCGATGAACCTTTTCTGAATTGCGGCTTCACGCCGAATTCAGCGTCCTTGCGCCAATATCGATCCATCGTTGCGCCCGCGCTGACCTCTGCTGCGCGGGGAACCGGAGGACACTGGGTATGTTGGCAAGGCTCTGCATCAATCTCATCGTGATCGGTGGCATAATCACCGTTATCACTCGGCTTGTTTGAACGGGTTTCCGCCCGGCCGCTCCTGTCAGCTCGGCAGACCGAAGACCTTCTTGAGTGCTTCCCATGTTTCGTCCATCGCACAGGCGGCAAGGAAGGGAAGCCCGAGATGATCGTAAAGCGGAGACAGCTGCCATTCGGCAAGTTCTTCGTCCTGCCCGGCGACCTGCTGCAGGTAGATGACGGCTGCGAGCCCGGTCCGGTCCCCGCCAGCCATGCAATGGATGAGGATGGGTTTTGGCGAATCCTTCAGGATCGAGATCAATCGGCGGCTCTCCCCGAGCGTCAGCGCGCGTCCGGCTGACATCCGGAAATCGATGTGCTGGACGCCATGCCGTTCGGCTTCCGCCACTTCCGCCCGATACCATTCACGGTTGCTCGGGCCGCGGAGATTGAGGACCGTCCTGATCCCGTACCGGTCGATATAGCCGTGCAGTGTCCGCTTGCCGGAGCGACGATCCTCACAGATTGCGGCTATTTTGGAGCTGTTCTGGAATGTCTAGTTTACGCTGGCGGCCGGTTTTGCCTTGTCCCGCTCTGCGAGCTTTGCCCAGGAATTGCCCTGGGCCAGCATGGAGCGGAGATAGGTGACGTTCGCATCCGCCTGCTGCTGGGAAAGCTCCTTTCGGGCGATTTCCTCGGCTTCGGCGAAACGTCCCTGCAGACCTACCACGAGCGCAAGGTTCTGGCGCACGCGGCTGTCGGCGCTGGGCTGGGCCGCGGCATTGCGCATATAGGTTTCTGCCGTCTTGAGGTCGCCCGAAAGGACGTAGGACATGCCCAGGTTGGATGTGACGGTCGGTTCGTTCGGCTGTGTGTCGAGTGCCATGCGGTATTTCTGCCGGGCTTCGCTCGAGCGCCCGAGCTGGTCGAGCACGGCGCCTTCCGCGGAATAGAGGCGCCAATCCGGGTGGTCCGGCGTCTGCGCTCTTGCGATCGTTGCGAGCGCCTGCTCCAGCTGGCCGGCAGCGGCCTGGGCCTTGCCATAGGCAGCCAGTACATCGCGGTCCGCGGGATGGGCGATCGCCACCTGCTGCATCACCGCCAGTGCCTGTGCGGTCTTGCCGGTCATCCCGAGGACAGTCGCGTAGCGGAGCCCGATTTCCTTGTTCTTCGGATCGCGGGCATAGGCAGTGCCGATCGTGCGCTCGACGTTGGACAGTTGATCGGCATTCAAACCTTCCAGGGAAACGGTGGCGATTTTCGGCACCGACCCCGTCGTTCGCATATCTGGCTTCGTCGCGCAGCCACCGATCGAGAGCGCCAGAAATATGATTGCTGCCGTACGGGCAATGGGTGTCACGGGAAAAAGCTGGCGGGCTTGAGCAGTCATCGTGCGGGTTCCGTCGGGTCCGAAGCATCCGCCGCCTTGTCGAGAGCTGCGGCGGAGATGTGGCGCATTTCCTCACAAGCAATAAACTGTTAACCCTAACAGTCAGTTAAAGCCCTGATTCCAGACGCTCGAGGCACCACGATGAACCCGCAGGTACCGTTTCAACATATCGAACGCCGTTCCCCCTTCGGTGCAGCCGGCGACAAGGCGAAGACTGTTCATGCCGTGGGCCCTTCGGACCTGAACGGTGACAGGCTTGCCCCAGATGTCCGGGCTTGGGCTTCCGCCGCCGGCTTCAATGCCGAGCCCGGGACGCTTCTTCTCGTACCCGGTTCCAGCGGGGAGATCGGCAGTGCCCTGTTCGGGCTTGGAAAGAATCCGGCCGAGGCGCCGTTCATCACGGGCAAACTGTCAAAACTCCTGCCTGCCGGCGACTGGTCCATCGACACGGTGGCATTGCCGGCCGAGCAGGCGGCGCTTGGTTACGGACTGGGCGCCTACGGGTTCAACCGATACAAATCCGACAAGCCAAGCGAGGTCCGCATCGTCCCGCAAGACTCCGTCGAACTTGCCGAGGTCGAGCGACAGATTGCCGGCGTGTTCCTGGCCCGCGACCTCATTAATACGCCGACCAACGACATGGGGCCTGCCGAGCTCGAAGCAGCCTTTCGTGCCCTCGGCGGACATTACGGTGCGCAAGTCACGTCGGTCGTCGGAGAGGACTTGCTGCAGGAGAACTTTCCGCTCGTCCACGCGGTAGGCCGGGCAAGCGCCTCGCCGCCGCGGATGCTGGAATTGCGGTGGGGTGAAAGAGGCCGCCCGCGCATCACCCTGGTGGGCAAGGGGGTTTGCTTCGATACCGGTGGCCTCGACATCAAGGGTGCTGCCAACATGGCCCTGATGAAGAAGGACATGGGCGGCGCGGCAAATGTCATGGGACTTGCCCTGATGATCATGGACGCGGGGCTTGATGTGGATCTGCAGGTCCTGGTCCCGGCCGTTGAGAATTCCGTTTCCGCCGATGCCTTTCGCCCCGGGGATATCTACAGGAGCCGCAAGGGCGTCACGGTCCAGATCGACAATACCGATGCCGAAGGTCGCCTGGTCCTCGCCGACGCGCTCGCTTATGCGGACGAAAACCCGCCGGACCTGCTGATCGACATGGCGACACTGACGGGCGCCGCCCGCGTTGCACTGGGCACCGAGCTTGCGCCTTACTTCACCGATGACGAGACCCTCTCCTCCAGGCTTGCGGAGGCCGCT
>JAEYTV010000037.1 GCA_023433855.1 Pseudomonadota bacterium
AATTTTTCACTGCGCCACCAGTCTAGGATGTCCTGGAACCACGACCGCCTGAACGCGATCGGCGCCGATGAGACGCGCTCGACGAAAAAAGCGCTGAATGAACCGGTATCAAAGCTGGCTCAGGGTCTGCAGCAGGCTTTCGAACGTAACCGGCGCACTATTGCCTGCTGCCCCGCCAGGACGAACGTCGGCTCCAGATGAGTGCTTACGAATACTGCTTGGACTATGTCCGAATTGCTGTGTGAAGGCGCGACTGAAATTTGCGGCTGAATCGTAGCCGGTCGCAATACTCACTTCGGCAATCGTTCGCCGATCGGAAGGATCTGCCAACATCGCATGAGCAGCGGAAAGGCGTTGCTGTCGAATGTACTTGGCAACGCCGCCTACGGCTTCAAAAAGTTCATACAGCCGGGTTCTCGATATGGCCAGTTCCCGGCTGAGAGCATCCGGTGTCAAATCCGATGAGGTGAGGTTTTTGCGAATGAACCGCCGTGCCTTCGTCATCAGCCCAATTTGTGAGATCTGCTCGCTGCCGCCATCACGATCCACAAAGGGTGTAGCGGTATCGAACACCATTTCCCGCAGGCGGTCCCTGACACTCGGCAGGTCGTCCTGCGCAAGTCGGGCAAGATTGGCCTCCAAACCCGTCAGATGATCAAACAGCAACTTTACTCTGCGGCCGCCTAAAACGGCATTGTTGCTTGCTGGCGGCAGGCCGCCGCGGTTGGAAAACTGATCGTCCGGAATGATCAAGGAGATCGATTCCGTTGCCAGTGCCCGCCCGTTGAACGGTTGGCCAAGCGAGCGAATCTCCATCATGCCCGGCTCGTTTTGCGCGACCCGACCGTCAGTCCCGGTCCAAGTGCGGCCAGCCCGGAGAAACGTGATCAGCCAATGGTCAACAGGGCTGAAGCGCACCATGTCCGGCGAACGTTCATAGCTGAATGCCGGAACAGTCTGTTGCAGGAACAACATTCCGCCCAGGTCCCAAACGGCTTGCCGAACGACGAACCCATCATCGGGATCGACATTGTCCGGCAAACGCGCATCCACCAGCGCGGAAATGTGCTCCTGCCACAAAGGAAACTGCCGGTGAGGTGGAAGGCTCGCCGTCTCAAAATACAACGGCGCCAAGGAAGCAGTATATCCCTCATCTCCACCAAGCGGCGCCTGAGGCACACGTGGCCAGCGTCTACGTTCGACAAATGCCGGCGCCGATTTGGGGGCATTGTCTTCATCGGGCATGATTGCAGTCCAAGTCATATCCTGCACGCGGCCGCATCCTGCCCTGGGACGGCTGCGTCGATTTTTTCAGTTATCTGCCCGCTTGTTGATTCTTATAGAACGTGATGTGGGCACACGCCAGACAGGGAACCTGACCCCGATATTGCGGCAGTATATCGCTGCCGCGCACACGGCCGGATGCTGCGTTTGCAGGGCTTCGCGCCGGCGGCCGTTCGGTTAGTCCAAGCACTGCGGCTCAGCAAAGCGGCCGGCCCCATCAACGAACACTGGCGATCCATTCCATAGGCGAGGGATGCCACCTCTGCAAAATGGACGCTTTGATAAGCATCCGGATTCCCGGATATCGCCCCACGGAGGCTCGGGCTGCTAATCAGACTTCACCTAGGCCATATCAATAAGACCGGATCGTTTTGATCGTTTATCCAGGTCCTTGATCTGTCTTGGCTCAGTCTGGCAGCATCGATACGGGGCGGCAATGAGTATTGTTTTCAATTCCACGACCTTTCGCTCTATTCCTACTTCGAAGCGCACCGTTCTTGTGGCCGGTGGCGCTGGATTCCTTGGATCACATCTTTGCGAACGCCTTCTGAAAGAGGGAAAATCGGTCATTTGCGTTGACAATTTTTCCACGGGTCGAATGGAGAACTTACGTCATCTCCTGAACTTCGATGCGTTCAGCTTTGTACGCCACGATATCGTGGAGCCGCTCGATCTGCCGGTTGACGAAATCTACAACCTCGCCTGCCCGGCCTCACCCGTTCATTATCAGGCTGACCCGATCCACACGATGAAAACCAGCGTGATCGGATCGCTCAATCTCCTGGAACTGGCTGCCCGCCATCAGGCGCGGATTTTTCAGGCTTCCACCTCGGAGGTCTATGGCGACCCGCATGTGCATCCGCAGCCGGAAGGCTATTGGGGCAACGTCAATTCCTTCGGTCCGCGCTCCTGCTACGACGAAGGCAAGCGCGCAGCCGAAACCCTTTTCCATGACTTCCACAAGCAACATGGCCTCGACATCCGCATCGTGCGCATCTTCAACACTTATGGTCCGCGCATGCGTCCGGACGACGGCCGGGTCGTGTCCAATTTCATCGTGCAGGCGCTCAAGGGTGAGGACATCACCATCTACGGTGATGGCTCCCAGACCCGCTCCTTCTGCTATGTGGATGACCTGATCGAGGGCTTCCACCGGTTGATGTACAACCAGCAGGCCACTCACGCCCCGGTCAACATCGGCAATCCTGGCGAGTTCACGATCCGCGAACTGGCCGAGCAGATCGTCGCAATGACGGGCACGCGGTCGAAGATCGTTTATCATCCGCTACCGATCGACGATCCGCGCCAGCGCCGGCCCGACATCACGGTGGCCAAGCGAGAGCTTGGATGGGAGCCGACCGTCGCACTGGCAGACGGCTTGAAGTCGACGATCGCCTATTTCGAACGCCAACTGTCCAAGCCCTCCGCGAAGCTCGTGGAGGCCGCTTGATGTCGGCGAGCAAGGTGCTTGTGGTCGGCGGCGCCGGTTTCATCGGCAGCCACACAGCCAAGCTTCTGTCGAGGCAGGGCTATGCGCCCGTGGTCTACGACAATCTCTCGACCGGGCATCGTTCGGCCGTGCGCTGGGGAGCCTTCGTCGAAGGCGACATTCTCGACACGTCGCGGTTGGTCGCGACCATCGAGGAACACAGGCCAGTCGCGATGATCCACTTCGCTGCCTCGGCCTATGTAGGCGAGTCCGTCGAAGACCCTGCCAAATATTACCGCAACAATGTTGGCGGGACGCAATCCCTGCTGGAAGCCTGTCGCCAGACGGGCGCGCGCAACGTCATCTTCTCGTCCAGTTGCGCGACCTATGGCATTCCAGGTCGCCTGCCGATTGCTGAAGGCGAAGCCCAGCACCCCATCAATCCATACGGACGCACCAAGCTGATCGCGGAGCAGATGCTTGCCGACTATTCGGCCGCTTATGATCTGCGTTACGTGGCGTTGCGCTATTTCAATGCGTGCGGTGCGGATCTCGATGGAGAACTCGACGAGTCCCACGATCCCGAAACGCATCTCATTCCGCGCGCCATGATGGCGGCTGCGGGCACCATCGACTTTCTGGAAGTCTATGGTGACGATTATGAGACGCCGGACGGCACCTGCATCCGCGATTTCATCCATGTCGCCGACCTGGCCCGCGCCCACGTGCTGGCGGTCGAACACCTGGTCAATGGCGGGGCGAGCCTGGCTGTCAATCTCGGCACCGGGCGCGGCACGTCCATCAAGGAAATCCTCGACGCGATCGGTCGGCTGACCGGCCGCAATGTGCCGGTCGAGATGCGTACACGCCGCGCAGGCGACCCGCCGGCTCTCTATGCGGACCCGTCCTTTGCCGCTGAAAAGCTCGGCTTCCGGGCCGTCTATTCCGATCTGGAGACGATCATCCGCTCTGCCGCTCCCTCCTTCGGCCTGGAACTACGGGGATGAGAACGCCCCGCGTCGCCATGTCCGTCGGAAGGGATGAGCCTTTGATGGTCCCGATATTCACGGGCCGCAAGCGCGTCGAATATATTATCGGCGTGGCGCTCTGGGCGATGGCCCTGGTCTATTTCTGGCAGTGGTGGCTGATCGATGCCAACCATACTCACCTGGCCGGCTCGATCCTGGTCAGCGCGCTTCTGGCGTGGATAACCATTCTTCCCGTCTACTTCATTTCGATCTTCTTCAATGCACGGCGGCCGGCCGGTCCGTTGCGCCTTCCGGCCGGCAGCCGGGTCGCCATGGTCGTGACGAAGGCTCCGTCGGAACCGTTCGATGTGGTGGCCGAAACCCTGCTCGCGATGCTGGCGCAGAATGTGCCGCATGACACCTGGCTTGCCGATGAGGATCCGTCGCCTGAAACGCTTGCATGGTGCCGCGACCACGGCGTTTTCGTCTCGACGCGCAAGGGTCGTGCCGATTACCATCGTCAATCCTGGCCGCGCCGTACGCGGTGCAAGGAAGGCAACCTCGCCTTCTTCTACGATCACTACGGCTACGAGCGCTATGATTTCGTGTCGCAACTCGATGCGGACCACGTGCCGGAGCCTGACTATCTGTTCCAGATGCTGCGCCCGTTCGCCGATCCGGCCGTCGGCTATGTCTCCGCGCCCAGCATTTGCGACCGCAACGCCCATGAAAGCTGGTCCGCACGCGGACGCCTCTATGTCGAAGCCAGCATGCACGGTTCGCTGCAGGCCGGCTACAACGGCGGCTTCGCGACGGTCTGCATCGGATCGCACTATGCCGTCCGTACGGCGGCATTGAAGGAAATCGGCGGGCTTGGGCCGGAACTCGCCGAGGATCATTCAACGACGCTTTTCATGAACGCGCACGGCTGGCGCGGAGCTCATGCGCTGGACGCCATCGCCCATGGCGACGGTCCGCGGACTTTCGCGGACCTCGTCACGCAAGAGTTTCAGTGGTCGCGCAGCCTGGTGATGATCCTTCTCCAGTATACACCGAAGCTCATAGGACACTTGCCGCTGCGCCTGAAATTCCAGTTCCTGTTTTCGCAGTTCTGGTATCCGCTTTACGCGTTCTTCCTGGCGATGATGTTCCTGCTGCCGGTGATCATCCTGGCTTATGGGGACAACTTTGTCAGCGTAACCTATCCGGAATTCCTGCTTCACTTCATGCCGCAGTCGCTGATGATCCTGATCATGGCGTTCTGGTGGCGGTCGAGCGGCACCTTCCGGCCTGTCGACGGCAAGATCCTGAGTTGGGAAGCGATGCTTTTCCTGCTGGCTCGCTGGCCCTGGGTGCTGGCCGGAACCTTTGCCGCATTCCGCGACTGGACGACCGGAACTTTCGTCGACTTCCGCGTCACGCCCAAAGGCTCCTCCGATGTCGATGCGCTGCCGTTGCGTGTGCTGGCGCCGTACATAGCGGTGGTTCTGATATCGATTATTCCGGTCCTGCTTGTGCAGGATGCCTACCAGACCCGCGGGTTCTACGTCTTCGCCATCATCAACGCGTGCTTCTATATCCTGCTGATTTTCATGATCGTGCTGCAGCACGCACGCGAAAATACGGTCCGCTACCGTACGCGGTTCTATCAGCCGGCACTTGCGGCCAGCCTGCTTGCCCTCGTGGTGCTGCCAGGTCTCGCTACCGCCGAACGGGGCCGCGACGGCATCGAGGCGCTCGCTTGGGGGACTCGTAGCTTCACGCTTTTCGACGATCGTTTCTCGGTGGCCGGCGCAGGCGTCGGCGGCCGCGATACTCACAAGACCGTCTTCAATCCGCGCTGGCGCGAAAACGCCGCCGGCGATTCAAATCAGTAATAGGACAGAAGTTCACATGAAGATTGCCGTCATTGGAACCGGCTATGTCGGACTGGTAAGCGGAACCTGCTTCGCTGCCTGGGGTAACGAGGTCGTCTGCGTCGACAAGGACGCTCAGAAGATCGAAGCGCTTCAGCACGGCGCTGTGCCGATTTACGAGCCAGGCCTGGACGAACTGGTTGAGCGCAATTCCGCCATCGGTCGTCTGAGCTTTACGTGCAACCTGGCCGAGGCCCTCAAGGGGGCGGCAGTCGTATTCATCGCAGTCGGCACGCCACCGCGCGCCGGTCACGGCGATGCCGACCTGTCCTTCGTCTACATGGCCGCACGTGAACTTGCCCCGCTGATCGACGACAACACGGTCGTGGTGGTGAAATCGACCGTTCCGGTGGGTACGGGCGACGTCGTGCAGAAGATCATCGGATCGATACGCAAAGCCGGAACTTTTTCGGTCGCCTCAAACCCCGAATTCCTGCGCGAAGGCGTCGCAATCAGAGATTTCCTGGAGCCCGACCGGGTCGTGATCGGTGTCGAGGACGAGTTCGCCCGGAAGCTCCTGGCCACGCTTTACGGCGTTCCGCTCGAGGCACAACAGACGCCGATCGTCATCACACAGCGCCGGACGTCGGAGCTGATCAAGTATGCGGCCAACGCGTTTCTCGCCACCAAGATCACCTTCATCAACGAAATGGCGGATCTTTGCGAGCAAGTCGGCAGCAATGTCGGCGAACTGGCGCTGGGCATGGGACTCGACAAGCGCATCGGGACCAGTTTCCTCAACGCAGGCCCCGGCTATGGCGGCTCGTGCTTCCCCAAGGACACGCTGGCGCTGCTGAAGACGGCGGAGGATTATGACGCGCCGGTCCATGTCGTTGAGGCGGTGGTCAAGGTGAACGACGCGCGCAAGCGGGCGATGGGCCGCAAGGTGCTGGCGCAACTCGGCGAAGAGCCGCGTGGCAAGACCGCCGCGATCCTGGGCCTCACGTTCAAG
>JAEYTV010000072.1 GCA_023433855.1 Pseudomonadota bacterium
ATCCGCGTGGGAGTGATGTTGGGCACGAAGCCGGCACCTTCCGGATCGGGGCCTCCGGCAAAGCGGGTGGAAGGCTTGATGGCCCCAAGCAGGTTGCGGCTCGAATGGCATTCGGCACAATGGCCGAGCGTCTCCACCAGGTAGGCACCCCGGTCATGCACAGGATCGCCGGTGAGTACTGCTCCGGAATGGCCTTGCCTGAAAAACAGCAGCTTCCAGATCCCGAGCCCTCTGCGCATGCGAAACAGCAGCGGCAGGTCGTGGGGTGGCGCGCGGCCAGCAACTGGCTCGAGCGTCTTGAGGTAAGCAAAAAGATCGCGGACGTCGTCAAGCGTCATGCCCGTATAATGAGAATAGGGGAAGGCTGGATAATAATGCTGCCGCTTGGGCGAGACGCCCGCAATGAGAGCGTTGGCTAGATCCGCCGGCGACCATGCCCCAATTCCGTCTTCGGGATGCTGTGAAAGGTTGGGCACGCGGAAGGTGCCGAAGGGCGACACCAGCGCCAGTCCACCGCCGAATTTAAGCCGATCCGGCTGTCCGGGGCTTGCATGGCAGGAGGAGCATAGGCCCGCGGCGAAGACTTGGGCGCCACGAGCAGGGCTCCCACCTTCCAGGCGGGGGTCGCCAGGCTGGAAGGTGGGAACTGCTTCGGTCGCCTCCCACGCCAACCAGCCCATGAGCGCAGCCACCGCCGCCACGAGTGGCAGGAGCCAGCGCCAGATCGATGCGAGGGATTTGGTCGGCGCAGCGGTCACAAGCATGGGGTTCATGGCGAGGCTCTTACAGCCTGCAGGAGGATCCTACTCTGTAGTGACATAGGTCAGGTGCCGCATCATGGAAGGCTCGACGAGCAAGAGCGGGACAAGGTATTCGCTGCGGACGCGCCCCAGGCCTTCTCGGTGGTCTCGTCCCCGGCCGACTGCGCGAGGTAGCGGGAAAGGATTCGGCCTCTGCCGCTGACCGAACCAACGGCCAGTCGACTGACGGCATATTGCCCGAAACTCCTCCATTCTTGCCCGATCCGCCGAACCGTCTTGTCTCCGGGCCACGTGGGCGCTTTATTATGCCTATTGATCGAGTGAACCGGGACGTGCGGCATGAACAGCGCTCTTCTTGAATGCGTCCGTCGCTTCGCCGACGCCAATGCGGACCAGTTCGGGGTTGCGCCTACGCCGATCCCCGGCCTTGTCGCCATGCGTGCGACGGCTCCCAGCGAGATGCAATACGCGGTCTCAAAACCGCTTGTCGCGCTTGTTCTGCAAGGCAGCAAACGGGTGACGATGGGCAGCATGACCTTCGACTTCGGGGCTGGGGACTCGCTCCTCATCGCAGCCGACGTTCCCAATGTCAGCCAGATCACTCGCGCAAATGCCCGGCTTCCCTACTACTCACTTGTGCTTGATATCGATCCGATCATCACGCAATCCCTCGTCGTCGACATGGGGATTGCCCAGGTGGAGACTGGTGCTCCTATTCGCGTCGACCCGACGGAAGCAGAGGTCGCCGACGCCGCCCTCCGGCTGATGCGCCTTCTGGATCGGCCGAGTTCAATCCCGGTTCTGCAGGACCAACTGGTCCGGGAGATGCACTATTGGCTGCTTGCCGGTCGTCACGGCGCCGGCATCCGCACGCTCGGTTTCGCCGACAGCCACGCCAACCGGATTGCCCGCGCCGTGGCGTTGATAAGAAACAAATACGCACAGGCCCTTCCTGTGGAACATCTCGCGGAAGTCGCGGGGATGAGTGTTTCATCGTTCCATCAGCACTTCCGGGCCGTGACCTCGCTTTCCCCATTGCAGTTCCAGAAGCAGCTTCGCCTCATCGAAGCGCGTCGCATAATGATTTCGGAGGGCGCCCCACTCAGCAACGCTGCCTACGCCGTCGGCTACGAAAGCATTCCGCAGTTCACCCGGGAATACGGGAGGATGTTTGGCGCCCCGCCGGCAAAGGACGTCCGTGAGAGCAGAGGTCGAATCCAGGTTGCTGCGTGAGAGAACTGCACGTGTTCGTACTTACCCAGCATCGCGGGAATACGCTCACCGATGATCACGGGCGATAACAGCTCGGCAGTGACGGGGCCACGGCCTGCGGGAGGCTCCGGTTGCACCCGACCCATATGGCTCCGCTACTGAGCCAAGGCCATCATACCCGGAACGGCGCAACACCGAGGAGTCGATCGGTTCACGCAATCTCAGGCAGGCTACCCCCGTTTTTATGGGTTGAATAATTGCGACCCTTGGGTAACTTGGCTGCGGCACCGAAATTCAGCAGTTCCGACACTCGTCGGAACTGTGCTCGCTCATGGATGGATTGCGGTGCGTATCATCTTCCTGCTGATCGTCGGTCTCTTGCCTGCGTTATTGGTCGTTTCCAATGCCGCTGCTCAACCGTTGGGCGGAGCTGCCAAGCAGAGCTTGCAGGTGAAACTCGGATATCTCCGGGCGTACGAACCGCAGCTTGCACTCTCCGTACTGGATCTGGCACCACGAGACGAGGGCGTTGCGGGCGCAAACGTGGCGATCGCCGACAACAATACGACCGGCAGCTTTCTCGGTCAGAGCTACAGTCTGGACGTCATCGAGGTAAAGCCCGACGCTGACGTTCTTTCGAGCGCGGAAGAACTCATAGCCAAGGGTGTCAGCTACATCCTGACGGACACATCCCCCGAACAGCTTCTTTCCATCGCCGATCTGGCCCGGGAACGGGGAATCCTGCTGTTCAACATAGGCGCCACCGACGATCGGCTGCGTGAGGAATCGTGTCGATCTCACGTCTTTCACACCGCGCCGACCCGAACGATGCTTGCAGATGGCCTAGCCCAATACCTGATCTGGAAGCAGTGGCGCCGCTGGGTTCTGATTCACGGCTCACATGATCGGGACAAACTTTTCGCCGAGGCGCTGCGCCGCGCCGCCGACCGGTTCGGCGGCGAGATCCTTTCCGAAAAGGAATTTACCGATACCGGGACCGCCCGCCGAACCGATTCGGGCGTCGTTCAGATCCAAAGACAGATGCCCGTCTTTACCCAGGATCTGCCGGAGCATGACGTGCTTCTGGTGGCGGATGAGAGCGAAGTCTTCGGGACCTACGTTCCATACCGCACGTGGAGTGCTCGTCCCGTCGCCGGAACCGCAGGTCTGGTCCCTTCTGCATGGCATCCGGCAAGCGAACAATGGGGTGGCACCCAGATCCAGAACCGGTTTGCCAAGGCCAACGGCCGGAGGATGTTGTGGAAGGACATGGCAGCTTGGACGGCAGTGCGGATCATCGGGGAGGCCGTGACGCGCACGCAAAGCACCGAGGCGGCCAAGACAGCGGACTTCCTGCGCAGCGACGATTTCGGCATCGCCGCCTTCAAGGGGCAGAAGCTGACGTTCCGCCCATGGAACGGCCAGTTGCGCCAGCCGATCTTTCTCGGTGACGGGCGGTCGGTTGTCTCGACCTCGCCGCAGGAGGGGTTCCTGCATCAGGTGTCCGAGCTTGACACGCTTGGGATCGATCAACCGGAAACGCGGTGCGTTCTGGACAAGAGCCCATGAGGGAGGGAGTGGAAATGCTGCTAACACTGAGCCGTCTGACGGCGGCGTTTGCCGCGGCGCTGGTCGCCGCAACGCCTGCATCGGCCTACATGGTCTACGTATCCAACGAAAAAGACAACACGGTAACCGTGGTGGATTCAACGACGGGAACGGTCGTTCGCACCATCGACGTGGGTCAGCGGCCACGCGGGATAACCATCTCGCACGACGGCAAGTTTATCTACCTGTGTGCAAGCGATGACGACACCATCGAGATCATCGACACCGCTACACATCAGATCGTGGGATCGCTGCCCTCCGGTCCAGACCCTGAGCTCTTCGTTCTTTCACCCGACGGGAAGACCCTCTACGTTGCCAACGAGGATGACAACCTGGTCACTGTCATAGATCTGGAAAGCAAAGGTGTGGTGGCCGAAATCCCGGTCGGAGTGGAACCGGAGGGAATGGGCATCAGCCCGGATGGGAAGACGATGGTCAACACGTCCGAAACAACCAACATGGCCCATTTCATTGATACAACTACCAACGAGATCACACATAACGTGCTGGTTGATTCCCGCCCCCGTTTCGCCGAGTTCAAACCGGACAATTCGGAAGTCTGGGTCAGCGCCGAAATCGGTGGCACCGTCTCTGTGATCGACAACGAGCGCCGCGAGCTCAAGAAAAAGATCACGTTCGAGATAAACGGTCTCCGCTCGGAAGCCATTCAGCCCGTCGGGGTGCGGATCACCGGGGACGGCAAGAAGGCCTATGTTGCGCTTGGGCCTGCCAATCGCGTCGCCGTCGTCAATGCAGAAACCTATGAAGTGGAGAAATACGTGCTCGTCGGGCAACGTGTCTGGCAGCTTGCATTTACCCCGGACCAGAAGACGATCATCAGCACCAACGGCGTGTCCAACGACATCACCTTCATCGACGTTGCCACGGACGAGCCTACGCAATCGGTCACTGTCGGTGCTCTGCCATGGGGTGTGGTGGTCTCCCCGAATTGAGGTTCGCGTCAGATTTTCAGGAGGAGGATTGAAATGGAGAAATTTCACATACGTGCATTCGCAGCCCTTTTGGGGTTGATGATTTCGTTTGTCCCGGCGGTTGCGCAGGACGCTGACGATGATGACGACGATGACGTGCCGGCGGCGGCTGCGCCAGCAAAGACCGAGCAGGTAACCCGCGCCAGCAAGGACGTCCCCGAGTTGATTCTCGGATCCGCTGAGGACAGCTTCACTGTCAACCAGAAGGATTTCGAGCTGATTGCGGGGCAGGGATATCGCTGGAAGATTACCTCTGCCGCAGGTTTGGAATACAAGTTCTCTACCGATTTCTTCCGGAATGTCTGGATGAACCAGATCGTCATCAACGATCTTGAGGTGCACATGAACGGAGCGCCTGCATGGCTTGAATTCGATTCCGAAGGCACGATGCAGGTGCAATTCACCACGGTCCGGCCCGGCACCTATACGTGGTCGGTGCCCGATCTGGCCGACAAGGGCATGAAGGGCACGATCACGGTCAAGTAGACAGACGCAAAGAAGGAAGGCGGGGCCATGCAGCATGTGAAGGCGGATGAAACCATGGTCCCGCCCGCTGCACTGGAGGTGTCGGGGGTTAGCCATTCATACGGCCGACGGCAGGTCCTGGAGGACGTTTCCTTCACGATCGCCCAAGGTCGCTTCACGGTCCTATTAGGCTTGAAC
>JAEYTV010000007.1 GCA_023433855.1 Pseudomonadota bacterium
GCGACGGGTTCCTCGGCGGCGTCCAGCGCAGCCAGCCGGCCCTGACCGAGGCGCTGAAGCTGCAACAAAAGGCCGCCCAGGTGGGCTTCGACTGGTCCGAGGCCGAGCCGATCCTCGACAAGGTCGAGGAGGAAATCGGCGAACTGCGGGAGGCCCTTCGCGGCGGACGGAAGGACAGGGTGAAGGACGAACTCGGCGACCTGATCTTCGCGCTCGTCAATATCGGCCGGCACGTGGATGCCGACCCCGAGGATGCGCTGCGGAGTACAAATACGAAATTCCGGCGTCGTTTCCGCTTCATAGAGGACGAACTTCATGCATCGGGAGAAGATCTGGCTGGTGCCAGCCTTCAACGCATGGAAGAACTTTGGCAGGCAGCCAAGGTGATCGAACGCGACCTGACCAAGAGATGAAAGCGGTCCTCAGGCAGCCTGTGACCGGATGAAATCTATGAAGGCGCGAAGTGGCGTCGGCACCAACCGGCGGCCCGGATAGTAGAGGAACGGGCCTGAAAACCTTGGCCACCATTGCTCAAGGACAGGTTCTAGCGTGCCACCTTCAAAATGGGGTCGCAACCAATCTTCGAACAATGCGACCACACCCCTTCCCGCTACTGCAGTGCTGACGGCAAGGTCGCTGCCACCGCCGGCCGTTACGACCAGGCGACCATTTGGTTCGATGACAACTGTCTCACCGTCACGCTCGAACTCCCAGATGGTCATCGCACCGCTTGAGAAGCGCGACCTAAGGCAGGCATGCGCCGCCAGATCGCGCGGATGATCGGGGCGTCCATGCCGGGCGAGGTAGGCGGGTGACGCCCCGTAGGCGAATCGCTGAAACCGTGGTCCGATCGGGACAGCGATCATGTCCTGATCCAGGCGTTCGTCATAGCGAATGCCGGCGTCGCAGCCTGACGCGATCACATCCACGAAGCTTTCCTCCGTCACGACCTCGAGCGTGATGTCCGGATAGGCTTCAAGAAAGGCCGGAACGACTTGGGGTAAGACCAGGCGCGCCGCGCTGACGGGAACATTCAAGCGCAGGGTTCCAGCAGGACGCTCGCGGAAGCCGTTGACCACATCGAGCGCGGCTTGCATTTCAGCCAAGGCGGGAGCAAGGCGTTCAAGCAGGCTCCGACCGGCTTCTGTCGGGACCACGCTGCGGGTCGTGCGGTTCAGCAACCGGACGCCGAGTTGTCCCTCCAGCCGGCGCACCGCATCACTAAGGCCTGAAGCACTTGAGCCGCTGGTGCGCGCGCCGTCGCGGAAGCCTCCAGCTTTTGCCACGGCCACGAAAGCCGACAAATCACCGAGTTCCACCTTCATTGTGCGCCCTGCCGTACAGCCCGTGCAATTCCTACCCGCTTATCGAAAGGCGGAGCAAGCGCTAACTCATGGCCATGCAGAAAAGGAGACGAACGAACATGTCCACAATTGACAAAGCCGGTACGTTCCCGCTCGGAACCCGAAAGGTGAACCGGATGGGCTATGGCGCCATGCAGCTTGCCGGACCGGGGGTCTTCGGTCCCCCGAAGGACCGGGATGGGGCAGTCGCCGTGCTGCGCGCCGCCGTCGATGCCGGCATCAACCATATCGACACCAGTGATTTTTACGGTCCGCATGTGACCAACCAGATCATCCGCGAGGCTCTGCATCCCTATCCAACCGACCTGACCATAGTCACCAAGATCGGCGCCAGACGCGGACCTGACGGCTCATGGGATCCGGCCTTTTCCCGCGAGGATCTGACGGAGGCCGTTCACGACAATCTGCGCAACCTCTCTGTCGATGTCATCGACGTGGTAAACCTCCGCCTGATGTTCGACACGCACGGTCCCGCCGAAGGCCCCATCGAGGAGCAACTGACGGCCCTGGCCGAGCTTCAGCGCCAAGGCCTGATCCGTCACATCGGATTGAGCAACGCCACTCCCAGGCAGGTCGCCGACGGGCGCCGGATCTGCGACATTGTCTGCGTGCAGAACATGTACAACGTCGCTCACCGGCAGGATGATGCACTGATCGATGATCTCGCGCGCGACGGTATCGCCTATGTGCCATTCTTCCCGTTGGGCGGCTTCTCGCCTCTTCAATCCTCCGCGCTGTCGGATGTCGCGGCACGGCTCAACGCCACGCCCATGCAGGTCGCGCTTGCCTGGCTATTGCAGCGTTCGCCGAACATTCTGCTCATTCCGGGGACGTCGTCGGTAGGTCACCTGAACGAAAACCTCGCCGCGGTCGATCTCCAACTGCCTCAGGATGCGATCGCCGAACTTGACGGAATCTCGGGCAGGGTCTGAGCACCGGCGACCGACGGAACTCGCTTGGACTTCGCGAAGACGCGCTTGCAATCGGCCGGGAGGTCGATTGCAGCCGCCTCGCCTCACCACTCACCGTTCCCAGTCTTCCTTGGCCAGCTTGGGACCATTGCCGAGCCTGCGCTCCAGCTCGGCGGCCTGGGCCTCCGACATCCGCACCTCCAGGGTCACCGAACCGTCATCGTTGTCGGTACGCTCATCGACCATGGAGTTGTCATAGATCCACGACACCAGCGCCAGCTTCTCCGGCGGCAGGGTGACCGAGGTTTCGGTCAGGACACCGGAGAGCCTGAGAGCGATCTCAGCCATCAGCGCGTCGACACCCTCGCCCGACGTTGCCGAAACAGCCATGACGTTATCGCGCGCGGAAGCGCGCTCTGTCATCGCGTCATGCGCCTCGGGTTCGAGCCGGTCGATCTTGTTCCAGACCTCGATGATCCGTTCGGCACGCTCCTTCTCGCCGATGCCGAGATCGGTGAGGATGCGCAGCACGTCGGCGGACTGCGCCGCGTTATCGGGGTCCGACATGTCTCGCACGTGCAGGATGAGGTCCGCTTCCAGCACCTCTTCGAGCGTCGCCCGGAACGCCGCGACCAGGTGGGTGGGCAGATCGGAAATAAAGCCGACAGTGTCGGACAGGATCACTGTGCGGCCATGCGGCAGCCGCATGCGCCTCAGTGTCGGATCAAGCGTGGCAAAGAGCATGTCCTCCGCAAGTACGCCTGCACCGGTGATCCGGTTGAACAAGGTCGACTTTCCGGCATTGGTATAGCCGACTAGCGCAACGATTGGATGGGGCACCTTGCGACGCTTGGCGCGGTGAAGCTGGCGGGTTCGCACCACCTGTTCGAGCTCCCGCTCAAGACGCACGATACGCTCCTGGAGAAGACGCCGGTCGGCCTCGATCTGGGTTTCGCCGGGCCCGCCCATGAATCCCGCACCGCCCCGCTGGCGTTCAAGATGGGTCCAGCTGCGAACGAGCCGCCCCTTCTGATAGTTCAGATGCGCCAGATCGACCTGCAGCGTGCCCTCCTTCGTCGAGGCACGACGCCCGAAGATCTCCAGGATGAGACCCGTTCGGTCGATGACCTTGGCGTTCCAGGCCTTCTCGAGGTTGCGCTGCTGCACGGGGGTGAGTGGATGATCGACAATCACCAGGCCCGCGTTCTTCTCATCGAGCAGGGCCTTGATCTCGTCTATCTTGCCGGTACCGATGAGCGTTGCAGGTCGTGGCTGACCGACGGGCACGACAAGGCCCTCGGCGACCGTCAGGTCGATGGCCTTTGCGAGCCCGATCGCCTCCTCTAGGCGCGCTTCGTTCGAACGTTGTGGTACCGGCGCGGCGGTCGGGTCGCCCTGCCCGGCTTTCTGCCGGCCTTTGAGGACAGGGACGACAACAGCCGCACGCATGTCGTCCCGCAGCTTTTCAGCATCCGGGACTAGAGATTCGTTTGACGTATCGCGATTGGTGATTTCGTTCGTCCTTAAGCCGCGTTCTCTTCACTTTCGAACATCTGCATGGGCTGGCCAGGCATGATGGTCGAAATCGCGTGCTTATACACGAGTTGGGAATGTCCGTCACGACGCAGAAGAACGCAGAAGTTGTCGAACGACGTGACGACGCCGGTAAGCTTCACCCCGTTGATGAGGAAGATCGTCAGGGAAATCTTCTGCTTACGTACCGTATTAAGAAACAAATCCTGCAGGTTCTGAGAACGTTCCGCCATAGCGCCGCTTCTTTCTTTTTTGCCGGCAATACCGGGATCATGATCACGCTGATGAAAAGACGGACGGGAACTGCCCTCTCATTCCCTTCCACAATTGCCTGTTATCAAATCGGCGTGTTTTCCGCAATGTCGAAAAAGGCGCCATCCATCGCAACCTGAGAATTAGAAGTACTGGATGGATACGCGGAAAAGCTGCTCCACGTCCCTGACCGCGTCAGCCACAGCAAAGAGCACAACACGATCGCGAGCCTTGATCTTGGTGTCGCCGCTGGGGCGGATGACCTCGCCTCCGCGATAGATGGCACCGATACGGATGCCGTCCGGCAGTTCGAGTTCGCGAAAGCGCCGTCCCACCAACGGAGACGTATCGAGGGCCTCCGCCTCGATCACCTCGCCTGCGCCCTTCTGGACCGCATAGACTGACCGGATTCGCCCTTTCCGGACGTGCTGGAGCACCCTTGAGATTGTTACGGCGCGCGGGTTGATCTGTGCGTCTATCCCGATCGAATCGGTGAGCTGATGGAGCGACGTAGAGTTGATGAGAACCAGGTTCGACCGACAGCCGAGCGACTTGCCCAAAACCGCCCCCAGGATGTTGATCTGATCGTTGTTGGTGAGCGTGATTATCAGGTCGGTGTCCTGGATGTCGGCCTGGTTGAGCAGGTTCTGGTCGAGGGCGGAACCATGCATGACGATCGTGTTGCGCAACTTTTCCGAAACCATGATCGCCCGCTCGCGGTCGCTTTCGATCATCTTGATCCGGGTTCGCGGCTGATGCTCCTCCATCGTCCGGGCAACGTAGTAGCCGATATTGCCTCCCCCGGCGATGATGATCCGGCGGGCTTCCTGTTCTTCATGACCAAAGAGACCGAGCGTCCTGCGAATATGTTCGCGGCCGCAGATCACATAGGCCAGATCTCCGACTTCGAGCTGGTCCGCGGACCGGGCTACCGTCAGCCTTCCGTTGCGAAAGATACCGACAACCGTGGCCATCAGATCCGGAAAAAGCGCGGAAAGCTGATGCAGTGGTGTTGCAACCACCGGGCAGTCGTCCATGCATTCGATTGCCAGCATGGCAATCTGGTCATCGGCAAAACGTACCACATCGCTTGCGCCGGGGAAGGAAATGCGTCGCAGCACCATCTTGCCAACCTCGATCTCCGGCGAAATGGTGACATCGATCGACATGTTCTGCCGGCTGAAGAGATCGGCATATTCCGGCATCAGGTAGTTCTGTGCCCGGATGCGGGCGATCTTGGTGGGCACTGAGAAAAGGGCATGGGCGACTTCACATGCGACGATATTGACTTCATCGTAGAGTGTCACCGCGATGATCATGTCGGCGTCCTGCGCGCCGGCCTTCTCAAGAGTGTCGGGATGCGCTCCGTGCCCGACATAACCTTTTACATCGAGCGTCTCGGTGATCGCCGCGACCAGCGATGCGGACGTGTCGATGACCGAGACATCATTGTCTTCCTGCGATAGTCGCTCCGCGATACCGTAACCGACCTGGCCTGCGCCGCAGATGATGACCTTCATCGGCCAAGAACCCTCTCGTCTAAGCGCTTCATCGGTCAGACGCCCAGCGATTTCAGCTTGCGGTGCAGCGCAGAACGCTCCATGCCCACGAACTCTGCCGTGCGGGAAATGTTGCCTCCAAAGCGGTTTATCTGGGCGATCAGGTAGTCGCGCTCGAACATCTCGCGGGCCTCCCGCAGTGGCAGCGTCATGATGTGATAGTCGCCCTTGCCGGCCACCTTGGGAAGCATATCACCCAAGTCGGTCGGCAACATGTCAGCGGAAATGGCGGTGTCCGGCCCGTCGGTGCGGGCGAGAATCATCAGGCGCTCGATGTTGTTGCGCAGCTGCCGGATATTGCCTGGCCAGTCATGTGCCTGGAGAACCGCCATTGCGTCCTCGCCGATCCGGCGGGGGCGGATGCCGGACTGTTCCGAAATCTGGCGCATGAACATGTCGACGAGAAAGGGTATGTCCTCCCGCCGTTCGGCCAGCGCCGGGACCTTCACGGGAACGACGGCCAGGCGGTGGTATAGATCCTCGCGGAACGAACCGTCGGCGATCAGGCTCTCCAGATTGTAGGCGGTCGAGGAGATGATTCGCACGTCTACCTTCACGCGTTTGGATCCGCCGACGCGCTCGAACTGCTGATCCACCAGCACGCGCAGGATCTTGTTCTGCGTCTCCCGCGGCATTTCGCCGACCTCGTCGAGATAAAGAATTCCGCGGTGGGCCTCTTCCAGGGCACCGATCTTGCGCTGCTGGCCGGGGCCGCCTTCGGTGCCGAACAGCGCGATCTCCATCCGCTCTGGGGTGATGGTCGCCGCGTTCAAGGCAACGAAAGGCCCCCCCGAGCGAGCCGATTTCTTGTGAACCATCCGCGCCACAAGCTCCTTGCCCGATCCGGAAGGGCCAAGAATCATCACACGGCTGTTGGTCGGCGCGACCTTCTCGATCGTTTGTCGCAGTTGCGAGACGGCAATCGACGTTCCGACAAGCTCGGCCGCATCCCCGGTGCGCCTTTTCAGTTCGCTGACCTC
>JAEYTV010000087.1 GCA_023433855.1 Pseudomonadota bacterium
GTGCGCATCGGCGCGCCGGATGCCTTCGGCGCCTATTTCCTGTCGCCGCGCCTCACCCGCCTCCTGGACCAGAACCCGGCACTGAAGGTGCAGTTGGTGGCCACGCCGCGCTCCTTCAATCTCACCAAGCGCGAGGCTGATATTGCCATTGCCCTGACCATGCCGGAGCGCGGCCGTCTCGTGACCCGCAAGATGGCGACCTATGGGCTGGGCGTGTTCGCGAGCGCCGCCTATCTTGCCGCCAATCCCGCGATCCGCCGCGTGGAGGATCTGCGCCGCCACCGCTTCATCAGCTATATCGACGATCTCATCTTCACCCGCGAACTTGACTATCTCGGCGAAGTCGCCACCGGCATCGACGCCGCCTTCCAGAGCTCGAACCTCTTTGCCCAGATGCATGCAGCGCGGGCCGGGCTCGGCGTGTGCATCCTGCCCTACTTCCTCGCGTCCGGCTGCCCGGACCTGAAGTTGGTGCTGCCGGATGCGGTGCGCCTCGTTCGGTCATGGTGGATTATCGTCCATGAGGAGCAGAAGAACATCGCGCGCGTGCGCATCACCGCAGATTTCATCACGCAGGAGCTCGCCAACGAAACGACCCTGCTGATGCAGCCGGCCGCGCAGAACCTTTGAGGCGACCCAGCCCGGCGCGTTGCGACATTATCGGGCGGCATGGCCGGACTTGCGGCACCTGCTGGCGGTGGCACCGCCTCGCCGGAGAGACGCAGGCTCTCCCCGGCGAAGACGTCAAACACTGCGCGGCGCGGATGGTTTCATCGGTAGCCCCGGAAAGCAACTTGCTTTGCCCGCGCGCGACGTCCCATCACGCCGGGATGACGGCCATGGCCTCGACCTCGATGAGATATTCCGGCTGGGCGAGGGCCTTGACGCCGATCCATGACGAGGCCGGCGGATTCTCCGATCCGAAGACCTCGACAAGCACCCTGGCGATGAGATCGGCGTCGGGGCCTGATTGGAAGTTCGGAATGTAGAACCGCAGGATCTGGATGTCGTCGGGCGTCCCGCCGGCCGCCTCCAGGGCGATGAAAACTTGCTTGAGCGTCTGGCGGAATTGACCTTCGAGGCCCTCGGCATTGCATTTGCCGTCCGCATCCCAAGCGACCTGGCCGGCGATGTTGACGATGCGACCGGGCTCGGTGATGACGACCTGGGAAAAGCCCCACGGTTTGCTGGAGAAGAGCGCGCTGGGTTGAAGCGTGGTGCGTGGCATGCTGGGCCTCCGTTCGTCTAGATCAGATCAAGAGCGCGCGAGACGAGCGCGGCGGCGACGGCACCGACGGCGGGCCCAAGAATTGGCACCCAGGCATAACGCCAGTTGGAGTCGCGCTTTCCGGCAATCGGCAGGAGCTGATGGGCAATGCGCGGGCCAATGTCGATGCCGTAACCGGCAGCGGTCTGGCCGCCCGTTGCGGCGATCGCGGCGGTCAGCCAGATCCCGGTGACGAGACAGCCGGGAACCACGCCGAGGGGGAAGACGCTTTTGAGGATGACGAAGATGCCGACAACGAAGATGAAGAAGGAGAGGGCCTCGGAATGGAAGTTTTGGGACGGCTTGTCGATGGCTGGGAGCATGGAAAAGCACGCCAGCTTCACGTCCTTGTCTTCGGTCGCAGCCCAATGGGGAAGATAGAGCAGCCAGATCAGCAGTCCGGAGAGGACGCCGCCGGTGACTTGGGCGGCGATGTAGAGCGGTGCGTCGGCAGCCGGGAAAATGCCCGCGGCCACGAAGGCCAGCGTGATCATCGGATTGACGTGACCTTGTGACCCCATGGTGATGGCCACGAGCAGGCCGGCGGCAAGCCCGATGCCCCAGCAGAGGCACATCATCAGCCAGCCACCGTCTTTTCCCCAGCTCTTGTTGAGCATGTCGGCGGCATGCGAGGAAAATCCGATGGTCATAAGGAACATAGACCCGACCATCTCGGCAAAAAACACCTGCATTCTCTTGGCCCCCATCTGCCGGTTTCGGTAAGTAAGTGGTCTGGTTATTCTGTATCTTGTTTTATCGCTCCCCCAAGCGTCCTGTTACTTATGAATGTAACGGTTTGCGAATAGTGATCGGCACCTTTCAGTCGCGCTCGATGCGCAATGCGGCGATGACCTCCATTTCAATCAGGTACGCGGGATCGATCAGCCGCGGCACTTCGATGAGCGTGCTGGGCGGAGGTGGCGAGGGCAGGAAATTCGCGCGCGCCTTGGTGACGTCCGCTCTGCGCTCGATGTCGGTGAGGAATGTCGTCGATTTCACGACGTCGGCGAAGCTTGCGCCGTTGGCTTCGAGAATCGCCTCGATGTTCACGAGGGTCTGATGCGCCTGGGCAAACATATCGTTATCGCCCGCGATCTTCCCGTCCGGCAGCGTTCCGCACTGGCCGGCGACAAAAATCAATCGCACATCGCCGATTTCGATTGCGTAGCTGTGCGAATACGGTCCGATAGGCGCAGATACTGTTACAGGTGTCAGCGCGTGCTTTCTGAACATGCTGTATCTCTTTGTTTGCCTTTTTGAGACACTGTGATCCATTCGCGCCGGCTGACAAGGCGGCATTCTTGCGACGCGCTGTCCGTGATAGCCGGACAGACATGGCGTGCCATGCGCCCGTCGTCGTTATCGTGTTCCAGAGATCAACTCTCAGTTGTTTCCGGCGTCGACATGAAGCAGCAGTTGGAATGTGCGCGTGCAGTAAAGGGCAATGACGGGTTCTGTCTTGTAAAGGACTTCGATCTGTGCAGAATTTTGAGCTACGCTTGGCCGACTGCGGCGGGCTGGCGGAGAGGTGGTTGGATCAGTTTCGGATCATCGCGTTGTTGATGAAAATCGTGGAGACCGGCAGCATGCGCGCAGCCGGTGAAGCGATGGGTATCTCCAAATCCGTCGTCAGCCATGAGGTGAACAAGCTGGAAGAGCGCCTTGGCGCGCGCCTCCTGAACAGGAATACGCGAAAGCTCGTGCCGACAGAGGCCGGCGAGCGTTTCCTGCGGCGCGGCAGGGCATTGCTCGCCGACTGGCATGAGGCCGAGCGCGAGGTGGCCGAGTTGCACACGCGACCGAAGGGCCTCCTGCGGATCACGGCGCCGCCCGCTTTCGGAACGCTGCATCTGACGCCTGCTCTTGTCGATTTTCAGCGCGAATATCCGGGCATAGGCATTGAACTGAACTGCGGCGAGTCCTTCGCAGACATGTTCGAGTATGGTTTTGACGTTGCCATTCGGGTGGCTATCCTTGCCGATACCCAATTGGTGCAGCGGCGGCTCGTTGAAAACCGTCTCGTCCTCGTCGCCTCGCCCGACTATATCGCTCGAAGGGGCCGACCCCGCCTTCCCCGCGATCTGGAAGCTCATGTCTGTCTCCGGCACGACGACGCGTGGGCGTATTGGTCGGAGTGGCTCACCACACTGCCCGATGACGAGCGGCCGCAGTCCCTGACGGCGTCGATGACGCTCGACAGCAGTCTCAGCCTGCGCGAGGCCGCCATCGCCGGTGGAGGCATCGGCCTGCTGCACACCTATCTGGTGGCCGATGCGGTTGCGTCCGGTCGGCTGCATGTCCTCATCCCGGTCCGGCCGCTCACGCACGGTTCGATCTACGCCTTGTTTCCCCACAGTCAGCATCTCCCCCACAAGACGCGGTGCCTGATCGATTTTCTCGTGGAACGCTTCGCAGGGCGGGCGCCGTGGGAGCACTGCTTCGGCCGGCGTCCGACGGTGGACGAATAGCCTTCCTGGGAGCTCGGACCATCGGTCGAGAGGCGGTGCCGGTGCCCCACGCAAGCGGCTTTGGGACAGGCTGGCGTCGCACATCCCATCCCGCAGGACACTCCGTCCGTGGATCCTTGGCTTCCCGCCGTGACAGCCAATGCTCACAATATCCGGCAGTTTTGCATCCACGCTGTTTTGCTGGAGCAGAATTCACCTTCCGAAACCAGGGGAAGCGTCGGAATGTCCCACGAGAGAAGTCAGGAGTTTCAGCGGATTTTTGCGCTCCAGCGCGACTATCGCTGGAAGGCGAAGGTGAGCACGCCTGCGCAGCGCCGCGCGCTTCTGGGCCGG
>JAEYTV010000151.1 GCA_023433855.1 Pseudomonadota bacterium
GTGCGCATCCATACCATCGACTTGGACGGCCGCGCGATCGCGTCGCTTATTGTTTTCATCATGGGCGGCGAAGCCTACACTTGGAAGACAGCCTATGATGAGGAGTTCTCGTCCTTCTCTCCCGGTAAGCTCCTGATGATGAAACTCAGCGAATGGCATCTCGAGGATGCCAACATCATGCGCACCGACAGTTGCGCCGTCCCGGACCACCCGATCATGAGCCGCTTCTGGGAAGAGCGCGAGGAAATGGGCACTCTCGTGATCGGGTTGAAGCAGACCAGCGACCGCGATGTCCGCCAGGTCGCGGCGCAGCTCCATCTCTATCGCAACACCCGCAACATGGCGCGGCTTCTGAGGGAGAAGATCATGTCGATCGCGGGTCGGTCGACGTGATCTCCCCGACAGCCGACTTCTCCCTCAGCAGGCGACGGATGACCTTGCCAGTGGTGGTGAGCGGGATCTCGTCCACGAAGGCGACTTCGCGCGGGTATTCGTGCATGGACAGGCGCTCCTTCACCCACTCGCGAAGCTCCGCTGCCAAGGCTTCGCTCGCATCGTAGCCCGGCTTGAGAACCACATAGGCTTTGACGATCTCGGTGCGGACCGGATCCGGTTTTCCGACCACCGCCGCGATGCTCACGGCGGGATGGCCCGAGAGACAGTCCTCAATCTCGCCTGGGCCAATACGGTAGCCGGACGAGGTGATGACATCATCGTCCCGGCCTACGAACTGCACATAGCCTTCCCGGTCCTCACGACCGAGATCCCCCGTCAGCAGCCAGGCGCCAGCAAACTTCGCCGCGGTCGCCGCGGGGTCATTCCAGTAACCCAGGAACATCACGGGGTCGGGCCTGCGGATGGCGATCTGTCCCAATCGGCCGGGCGGAAGCTCCCGGCCCCTGCCATCCACGATCGCCACCCGATGACCCGGGACGGTTCGGCCGATCAGTCCCGCGCGCGATACGCCGAGCGCTGCGGCCGAGGCCAGCACGAAATTACACTCGGTCTGACCAAAAAGTTCGTTGACGGTTATGCCGAACACCGTGCGAGCCCACTCGTAGGTTTCAGCCCCCAGCGCCTCCCCTGCCGAGGTGATCGTCCGCAATCTCAGACCGTACCGTTCCTCAGGACGTTCGACCGTCCTCAATAGCCTCAGCGCCGTCGGTGGAATGAAGGCATTGCGGACCTTCATCTCTGCCATGATGCGAAAGGCGGTTTCGGCATCGAACTTCTGAGCCGGCGAGGAGACGACGGGAATGCCAAGCATCAGGGCGGGCATCAAGACGTTCAGCAACCCGCCTGCCCAGGCCCAATCGGACGGGGTCCAGATGCGGTCACCTTCCTGCGGCGCGAACTCATGTCCCATCTGAAATCCGGGAATATGTCCCGCAAGCACGCGGTGCCCATGAAGGGCGGCCTTCGGGAGGCCGGTCGTCCCGGACGTGAAAATCATCAATGCCGGATCGTCGGGGGACGTCGCCGAGACCTCGAAATCCCTTGCGTGAGAGGAGACCAGATCGTTGAAGCCGAGCAGGCCGTCAGCCGGATTGCCGGTGACGACAATGTGTGTCAGGCCGGGTAGCCTTCCGGCGGCATCGCCCAGCCGCTCTAAACCGAATGCACTGGTAACCAGTGCAGCGGCGCCCGAGGCCCTCAGCCTGTATTCGAGCGCCTCCGCGCCGAACAGCAATGCGAGTGGCAGTGCGATGCATCCCATCTTGTAGATGGCCACATGGGCAATGACGGCTTCGAAACCTTGCGGGAGAAGAAGCGCGATCCGGTCACCAGGCCTCAAACCCAGCCCAACGAAGGCGTGCGCGAGCGCTGCCGAGCGCTGCGACAGCTCTCCGTAGGAGAGTGCGAGATGAGCACCATCCGGACTGAAGTGCTCAAGACAGACCCGGCCGGGCTCGCGTTTCGCCCATACATCGCAGACCGCCTCACCCATGTTGAAGCGGGCGGGAATCTCCCAGGCGAAGTCGCGGTAGATCTGCTCATATGAGGCGCCGGCAGGCAATTTCATTTGCAGTGCTTCTCGCTTTGCTGCACCAGCTAACATCTCCGCGGTGCCGAACACAAGGAGCACCCGAACGGGACGACCGCACCGCCTCAGGCGGCATCAGGGCGCCAGGCGAGCACCTACCGCGGCAACCGCAATACTGGCATGAATGCCGTTCGATCCAGCGACCAAAGCGCGCTGTCCTAAGCGAATCGACGTGGACACCGTGATGAGGTGGAAAGCCTTGGCTGGCGAGTTGTGCGTCGGCTCGATTGAGCCCTCACTCCCCAGCCCATGCAGTTCATTGTTGCATCTGGCCGGCTCAGCGTGATAGAGGCGTTGCCGTTACCAAGTGCCCCGTTGGCGGAATTGGTAGACGCGCCTGATTCAAAATCAGGTTCCGAAAGGAGTGCTGGTTCGATTCCGGCACGGGGCACCAGATATCTCCACGCAAGTCAACTACTTGCAAAGGCATGATTGTATATCTCGGCATCGTGTGCAGTGGACGCCTGTCCGACCGTCAGTGCCTGTCTACGTTCGGGTGCTCCCGCAACTGCACACCTTGTTCAATCTGCCTGGCTTTCTCTGCCGAGAAACCGGCCGAACCCACCTCGGGCGGAACGTGTTTACAAAGAGGCGGATGTGTAACTATCCTGCGCCGCGTCTGCGCTGTTGTCGCCAACGCCAAGGAGGCTGATAAGCGCCTCTCTTTCCGGGCCAAACGGTGTCTGGTTGAGAAAGTCGGCAACGGGCATTTGTGTCTGGTGGCCACCCGAGGGCGCGTTTGCTTTATGGAGAACGAAAGCTTGTTGGCTGGCTTCGTCGGTTAGCAGGAACCACCGGTCCCCATTGGGGCTGGAACAAAACTGTTGAAGATTATTCATAAGACTAGGTTCCTCAGGAAAATAGAGTCGGCTCCGGCTGCTATAGTGAAGAGCGCGATTGCTGATGATCCTTGGCAAGAGCCTCATCAAGAGCAGCTTCGGTTACGGGAACGGATTCGGTGAATGCACCAGACGTCAAGATGATGGTCAGCGTGCGGTGGTAGCCTTCCCACATGACATCGAGAGGCTCCTCGACAATCTGAACATCGAACTCGCCAGGCCCATGTCCCTTATCCATTCCGGGCAACAGGAAGGGGCTTTGGAACGTGACCCGCCTGACGCTTGTCTCGATGTTCATGAGCGTTTCCTCGTCCGATGCTGAGAGCTATCTCAGATCTGCGGCTTTAAGAATATAGGTCATGCCGTGTTTCGGATTGTAGAGCTTCAATGCAATCTGCTGAATTTTGGTACGAGCAGCATCAAAGGCACGAAGATAATCTTGTTCCGACAGCTTGGTGGCGGAAAGAGCGGCAGCATGCAGGAAGAACTTGACTTCGAACATGCCGTCATAGCCAGTGAAGCGGATCAAGTTCCGGACGTCATCGAAACTTCTGCTCGCGTTCGGGAAAGCTAGTGCCATAAGGTGCTCCAATGTAGGTCTTGTCGCAATCCGGACGATTAGGCGTCCCAGGCTTCGATTGCCGTGAGTGATCTAAGTGCGGCGCGTCAGTGGGTAAGCATCAGCGTCATAAAGCGCCTGCATCTGCGCACCATCGAAGCGTGCTTCATTCACTTCCAGGACAGAGCCTCGAAGGAGCGCAACAGGAAGCTCCTCAATGGCAAAGCGCAAAGCATCAGCAGCAGTCTCGAAGCGCCTGTACCGTTGGCTGCTCCGTTTCTTCCTGCTCCGGCAGGGATAAAAACCCGCTTCATCGCTGTAGTTGAAACAGGACCTGCTCCGCCGTTCCGTCGGTGGCGTAGCTGACCGGCACTGGGAGCCGCCAGTCATTGTGCAAACACGGTGGAGGCATCGACCAACCGTCTTTCAAGACGGGATGTCCGTTCAGCCATTCGGAGTTCTCGCCTGCGAAGAGCCAGCCTGCTTCGAATGTCGTGGAGCTTGGCGGCGTTCGAGCCCGGTTCAGCAACGGGTCGCTTGAACAGGTTCTGAGCCGCGTTCATTGTTTGGGTGATCATGTTGGTATCCTCATGACGCGAGGCCAGAAAGCCTCGCCGATGTCCGGCCTGGTGGCGGAGTTCAACGTTCGCAAAAATCGAGGTTAGCCAAGCAACCGGCTGTGCCGGGAGGATCAGGTAGCCAAAAAGGCTGTAAACGTAAGCTACAGATGGGGTGGAATGTCTAAATTACAAGGTGGTTTATCGCAGATGTGATGATACCAAGGAAGAAGGCGGCCAACTCTATGACTGCATCCGGACCATGTGTTCCACATAAGCGGTGATGAAACGGCTTCGAGCCTCTTCGAGGTTGCCTCGGCTGAGCAGTGCCGACGTGCATGCGCTGACTGCTGCCCGGCACCCATGCCCCGACCTCAGTCTGAGTCGTGCTGCAGATACTTGAGCGCTACAAGCGGGTCGAGGATAAGCCTGTCCCCAAAGGCGCACATCATGAGCAGGGCACAGGAAAGAAGCCCAGTACCGCTAGCTCAATGTCGCGGCCCGAACGATCAGCCACAGGGGCAAAGTGAAAAACGCAATAGCACCCGCCCATGATGCGACACATTCTACAAGATCAGGTCGTGAAGACCCAGGAACGTCGTCGCGAAACATCCAGCCATCCTCATGATCTGCCTGGTGTCAGATTGTTTCAAGCGGCGCTGTCGACCGGGTTCGCACAATTGCGCTAATTTAGTTGGATGGCCCTCCTACGGGGCATCGGGACAATCCAGGCCCGCACTTATCATTCCCCATCGCGTCTCTCGATTTCACCTTTTAATCGAGATGCCATCCTATAGACACACTTCGGTTGCAGAAGATCTTTCATCGAATTGCTTGTCGAGCTTTGTCGAGCGTCCGCGCTCCTTCCGATCTTTCCTCTCAATCGATTTCATGTTGCCGACGCCGTCGAGCAACGAACCTCTGCGATTGAAAGGTAATAGTCATGAACACCACCGGTATCGTCAAATTCTTCAACACCACAAAAGGCTTTGGCTTCATTCAGCCGACAGACGGGTCAATGGACGTGTTCGTCCATATCTCTGCCGTTGAGCGCTCGGGGATGAGCTACCTCGGCCAGGGCCAGAGAATCAGCTTCGACGTTGTCGAGGATAAACGCTCGGGCAAAAGCTCCGCTGAGAACCTGCAGATCGCCTAACAGCGCGTCTTCGGCGGCTGACCACGGATGTACTGGCAGCACACGGCAGACACTCATCAAGGTCGGGTTACTACCCGGCCTTTTTCTTTTCCAAGCACGAGGTGCGATCATGAAGAAGACAAACGCAGAACAGCAGATCAAACGCGCCCAGCGTCAGGTAGCCAGAACCAGTGGTGGCGGCCATCTCGGTGGCACCAACCATGGTCAGGGGTATGACGCCAAGACGTCATCCGCCAGAGGCAAAAACGAGAAGACGCGCCGATCATCGGCCAAACCCTAACTGTCGAAG
>JAEYTV010000179.1 GCA_023433855.1 Pseudomonadota bacterium
GATCCGCTCACGTCCGCGAGAAAGATGGGCTCTGGGCGATACTCTTCTGGCTCAACATTATGGCGGCTCGCAAGGAGAGCGTTTTAGAGATCGTGACGAAACACTGGGCCGAATATGGCCGCAACTACTATTCCCGCCACGACTACGAGGAGGTGAATACGGAAGCCGCCAACGGCCTGATGGCGGCCCTGCGTGACAAGCTTGGTTCACTCGTCGGCCAAAGTTTCGGAGCGCTCAAGGTGGTCGCTGCCAACGATTTCGCCTATCACGATCCGATCGATGGCTCGGTTTCGACGGGCCAGGGCATTCGCATCCTGTTTGAAGGCGGCTCGCGCATCGTCTTCCGCCTTTCAGGCACCGGCACCTCCGGGGCAACGATCCGCGTCTATGTCGAACGCTACGAGGCCGATCCTGCACGGCATGGAATCGAAACCCAGAAAGCGCTCGCCGACCTCATCCAGGTTGCGGACGAGATTTCGGAATTGAGGACGCGCACCGGTCGTGACCGCCCGACGGTGATCACCTGATCGATGGCAAACCGCGCGGATCGGAAGCTTGGTGTAACCCTCACCAACGGCGGCGCAGACTTTGCCGTGTGGTCGCACCATGCCGAGCGGATCGAAGTCTGCCTGTTCGACGAAGAGGGAAGACGCGAGATCGCCCGCCACCGCCTTCTGCGGGGGCGTGATAACGTCCATCACATCTCCCTCCCCAACATCCACCGTGGCCAACGTTACGGCTACCGCGCGTACGGCCCCTACGATCCCGACCGGGGCTTCTGGTTCGATACGTCGAAACTGCTGGTCGACCCCTATGCCCGAGAACTGGACCAGCCTTTCCGGCATGACGACCGGCTTGCGATGTTTGGCGTTGATACCGCCGACCTCGTGCCGAAGGCGATCGTCACCAGCGATCCGATCGCCAGGTTTGGCAAGCCCCTGCTACCCTCGGGCGGCGTCATCTACGAGGTTGCGGTCAGGCCGTTCACGATTCTCCATCCCGACATCCCGGAACAACAGCGCGGTACCGTCGCCGCACTTGCGCATCCGTCAATCATCAGACATCTGAAGAAGATCGGGGTAGATGCTGTTGAACTGATGCCGATCACGGCCTGGATCGACGAACGCCACCTGCCTCGCCTCGGGCTGACAAACGGATGGGGTTACAATCCGATCGCATTCATGGCGCTCGATCCGCGTCTTTGTCCGGGCGGTGTGACAGAGCTGCGCGAAACGGTGACCGCTCTCCACAAGGCCGGAATCGGTGTGATCCTCGATCTTGTCTTCAACCATACCGGAGAGAGTGATCGGTATGGAGCGACGCTTTCCCTGCGTGGCCTCGACAATCTTTCCTATTACCGGCATGTGCCCGGAGAACCCGGCCATCTCGTCAATGATACCGGTACCGGCAACACGGTCGCCTGCGACCACCCGCATGTGCGGCGTCTGATTGTCGATACGCTGCGGCATTTCACCCTTCACGCCGGGGTCGACGGTTTCCGCTTCGACCTTGCGCCCGTCCTCGGCCGCAGCGGTGACGGCTTCCATCCCGACGCCGAAACGCTCAGCGCCATCACATCGGACGATGCACTAAAGGACAGGATCCTGATCGCGGAGCCGTGGGACATCGGCCCGGGCGGCTATCAGTTGGGGAATTTCCCCGACAGCTTCCTGGAGTGGAACGATCGGGCGCGTGACGATCTCCGCCGCTACTGGCGGGGTGACCGCTGGACCACCGGCGCGCTCGCCACCCGGCTCTCCGGCTCCTCCGACGTCTTCGCGCGTCACGGCCGGCATGCCACTCGCAGCGTCAATTTTCTTGCCGCCCACGATGGGTTCACGCTGATGGATCTCGTGTCCCATGAGACCAAGCACAATCAGGCCAACGGCGAGGAGAACCGCGACGGGCACAACGACAACTTCTCCTGGAACAATGGCGTCGAGGGCAGCACCGAAGACCCCGATGTTACGCAGCGGCGGCGCCGCGACGTCATGGCCCTTCTCTCGTCACTGTTTGCCAGCCGCGGTGCGATCATGCTCGCGATGGGAGACGAAGCCGGACGTTCCCAGCAGGGCAACAACAACGCCTACTGCCAGGACAACGAAATCACCTGGTTCGACTGGAGCAAGGTGGATGCCGAATTGATCGAGCACACGGCCATGCTTGCCGCAATGCGAAGGCGTTTCTCTGTCTTCTCTGAAACGAGCTTCTTCGGCGAGGATGGCGAGGTCGAGTGGTTGGCGCCAGATGGGCGACCGATGCGGGAGGATGACTGGCAGGCGCCGGACAGTCCGGCTTTCGGCATGATGCTGACCACGCTTGATCGCCACAGCAAACGAAACGTTCGACTGGCAGTGCTCTTCAACCGCTCCGATCAGCAGGTCAGCTTCGGGCTCCCTGGGTGGCAATGGCAAAGGTTTCCGTCGTTGGAACTGTGGAACCAGGTGTTGCCCGCCCGCTCCGTCCGCTTCTGCATAGAACAATGATGCAGTGCAAAATCTCTTCTCGTCAAGCCGTTCCAAAACTGTAAAGTCCGCCGCGCGGATGCCGCAGTTCGTGAAACCGATTCAGTGAGGCCCCATGCGTGAAATTTCGCTCGCGGAAGTACCGGCTCTTGTCAACCGGGAGCTGGGCATATCCGAGTGGATCACGGTCGACCAGAAGATGATTGATCTTTTTGCAGAGGCGACGCGAGACCACCAGTTCATCCATGTGGACCCGGAACGCGCGGCTGCGGAAAGCCCCTTCGGGGGCACGATCGCACACGGGTTCCTGACGCTTTCACTTCTGTCGGCCATGAACTTCGACGGATTGCCGAAGATCCGCGAACAGACGATGGGCCTCAACTATGGTTTCGACCGCATCCGCTTCATGTCGCCGGTCAAAGCCGGAAGCCGGGTGCGTGGGCGCTTTGTGCTTTCCGATTGCCGCTTCCGCGGGGCTGGAACGCTGATGACTACCTACGACGTCACGGTGGAGATCGAAAACCAGAAGAAGCCTGCAATGACAGCGAACTGGATCACCATCGTCCAGTTCGATCCCAAGGACCGGCCGGCCGGAGCCTGACGGACGGCCGGGGATCCTTCCTGGAAGAGCGCGGTCCTCTCAGGCGTTGATTTCCATCAGGACGAAGCCGAGCATTGGCGGCACGGCGGCGCCGATAAGGATGTTGGCCGTCGTCGGCGCCGAAAGCCCCAGCAACATGCCCGTAAGACCTGCCCCCGCCAAACCGGCAAGAGGCATCGACAGACTTCTTTCCATGCCCGGCACGAAGAAAGCAGCGACTGCGGCCGCCGCAGCGGCTGCCGCCACAAGGATCCCCTTCCATAGCACGACATGCGTGAGCTTGGCCGCGATAGCGCCGCCGATCATGGCGATCACGACTGCCAAGGTCATCAGTTCATAGTCTCCCATCATGCCCTCCCCTTTGCAGTCGAAAGTGCCGGTCTGAGCTGCCAAGTCAAGTGGGGCGAAAGTCTATGAACGCGTCGCGCGCAGCTTCGCCGAGAAGGCCGAAAGCATAGTCCGAAAAGGACCGCCACACCTCGACGCGAAACGCATCCTCCGCCGTCCGCAGGAGCACGATCTCCACCTTGCCGAACAGCGTGCGCGAACAGGCGCCGACGGGAAACACCTCCAGCGAAAGGTCCTGGGGGCAGCCGCCGTTGATGGCCGCGGCCGCGCCGGGGCCGGAGACGAGGATCGCGGTGTTGCGGTGGGACACGTCCGTGGCCGAATGCAGCACGCCCGAACTCTGTGCCGCCTGCATCAGCCCTGTGCCGATCTCGCCGATCACCAGCCATTCGTCCGGCCCGAGCCACAATGCCGTGCGGCCATTTGCGGAGGCTGACGTCTTGGGCTTCACAGGAAGGTCGAGACCAAGGGCGCCGGAAAGCGCCGCAACATCCTCCACGCCCGCACGCAGCGAAATGCGCTCCGCAGGTGCTGCAGGCTCCAGCCGCACCGTTGCGGAACCGCCATGGACGCCGGAAAGCGGAAGTGTTCTGCTTGCCAACTTCGCCTCAGAGTTAAGCATTGATGCGGCCTCCTTCCTTGTCGAAGAACACCATGTCGGTCACTTCGACGGCAATCGTCCTGTCGGTCATTGGCACGTAAAGCGTCTGGCCCATACGCGCCCTGCCGCCCGCGACCAGCGCAATGGCAATGGAGCGGCCCAGCGTTTCCGACCAATAGGACGAGGTGACGTGGCCGAGCATCGTCATCGGCTTCGGCTGGTTCGGGTCGGCTACGATCTGCGCCCCCTCTTCCAGCACGTCGCTCGGCTTGTTGGTGAGCAGGCCGACCAGCTGCTTGCGGCCGTCGCGCACGAGATCCGGCCGCTTCAGCCCGCGGATGCCGACAAAATCGGTCTTCTTCTTCGAGACCGCCCAGCCGAGACCGGCATCGTCCGGCGTCACCGTGCCGTCAGTGTCCTGCCCGACGATGATATAGCCCTTCTCGGCCCGCAGCACGTGCATGGTTTCCGTGCCGTACAGGCAGGCGCCCATGCCCTTGGCGCGTTCCCAGATCGCCTTCCAGACGGCCGGACCGTAATCAGCCGGCACGTTGACTTCGTAGCCGAGCTCGCCTGTGAACGAAACGCGGAACAGGCGCGACGGGACGCCCATCACCGTGCACTCGGCGACGCTCATATGCGGGAACGCCTCGTTGGAAACGTCAATGCCCTCCACGAAGGGCTGGATGATCTCGCGAGCCTTGGGGCCCTGCACCGCAATCACCGCCCATTGCTCCGTCGTCGAGGTCAGCCACACCTTGAGATGCGGGAATTCGGTCTGGAGATAGTCTTCCATGTGGTGGAGCACGCGCGGCGCACCGCCGGTCGTGGTCGTCACGTGGAATCGGTCTTCGGCCAGACGGCCGACGACGCCGTCGTCATAGATGAAGCCGTCTTCGCGCGTCATGATGCCGTAGCGTGACTTGCCGGGCTTCAGCGTGTCCCAGGCATTGGTATAAAGCAGGTTGAGGAAGGCGGCCGCATCCGGACCTACGACCTCGATCTTGCCGAGCGTCGAGCCGTTGAACACGCCGGCAATCTCGCGCACGGTGCGGCATTCCCGGTTGACGGCGGCAAACATGTCTTCGCCACGCATCGGGTAATACCAGGCGCGTTTCCAGTTCCCGACATCCTCGAACTCGGCGCCTTCGGCCGCTTCGAGATCATGCATCGGCGTCTTGCGCGCCGGGTCGAACAATTCGCCGCGCGAGTGGGCAACGAGCGTGCCGTAGGTGACCGGCGTATAAGGCGCGCGGAAGGTCGTCAGGCCCACCTGCGGGATCGGCCGGTCGAGCATTTCGGCGGCAATCGCCAAGCCGTGCATGTTGGACAGCTTGCCCTGGTCGGACGCCATGCCGTTGGTGGTGAAGCGCTTGATATGCTCGATCGAATGCATGCCTTCTCGAACGGCAAGGCGGATGTCCTTGGCCGTCACGTCGTGCTGAAAGTCGACAAAGGCCTTGACCGTCGTGTCCGGTCCCGCCCCTTCGGCAGCGCCGATCATGCCGCCGTTCCACTCGAACCGGTTCTCGCCGGTCAGCGCCACGCGTCCACCGCCTGCTGTGATCGCCTCGTCGATCAGTTCGGCGAGGTCATCGGTACCATTGCAGGCACCAACGGAGACGCAGTTCTGGGCGTAGATATCCGGCAGGAAGCGCTGGTTCTTTTCGTCATAGCGCAGCTTGCCGCGCGACTGCGAGAAGAGGTGGACGGACGGCGTCCAGCCGGCCGAAACGATCAGCGCATCCACTGCCATCTTGCGGATGTCGAAATTTCCGTTGCGCGCCACCGTCATGGAATTGATGCGCAGCCGTCCGCTGGTATTCGTTACCGAATGACCGGTGAGCACGTCGATGCCGAGCGCACGGGCTTGCGCGAGCACCGCGTCGCCGGGACGATCGCGGCAATCGACGATCGCGACGATCGAAACGCCGGCCCGTTTCAGGTCGAACGCGGCCTCGTAAGCCGAGTCATGCGCTGTATAGACGCCGACGCGCCGGCCGATCGCCACCCCATGGTGGTTGAGGAAGGTGCGCGCGGCAGATGCGAGCATGATGCCCGGCCGGTCGTTGTTGGCAAACACCATGTGGCGCTCGATCGAGCCCGTCGCCAGGACGACACGCTTTGCCCGGACCTGCCAGAGGCGCTCGCGCGGCGCGTTCCGGTCCGGGCCTGCGACGTGATCGGTCACGCGTTCGACAAGCCCGAGGAAGCCGTGGTTGTAATAGCCGAACACGGTGGTGCGGGTCAGCACCGTGACGTTCGGCATCGCCTTCAGCTTCGCCGCCACGTCCTGCGCCCAGTCGTAACCGTTCTGGCCGTCGATGGTCGTGGAGGTGTCGAAATGCAGTGCACCGCCGACTTCCGGCTGTTCATCGACCAGGATCACCTTCACGCCGGTCGACGCCGCCGATAGTGCGGCCGCCAGCCCCGCCACGCCGGCGCCTGCAATCAGCACGTCGCAATGGGCGAAGCGATTGGCGTAGCGATCCGGATCCTCTTCGGTCGGTGCGACACCGAGGCCCGCCGCCCGCCGGATGAAGGGTTCGTAGAGCTTGTGCCAGGCCTCCTTCGGCCACATGAACGTCTTGTAGTAGAAACCGGCGGCAAAGAAGGGCGCCAGAAGATCGTTGAAGGCTCCAACATCGTATTTCAGGGACGGCCAGCGGTTCTGCGACGAGATCTTCGCACCGTCGAAGACTTCCTGCACGGTCGCCCGCACGTTGGGCTGCCGGCGGGCGGCATCACGCGCCACATCAAGCAGCGCGTTCGGCTCTTCGGGACCAGCCGTCAGGATGCCGCGCGGGCGGTGATACTTGAAGGACCGACCGGTCAGGTGCACGCCATGCGCCAGAAGCGCCGAAGCGACAGTGTCGCCTTCCATGGCGGTATAGGTCTTCCCGTCGAAAGTGAAGCGGGCGGTCCGCGCCGGGGTATGGCGCCCGGCACCCGTGATGCGAAATGCGCCGAGGTTCTTGGATGCAACGCTCATCGTGCATCTCCTTCGGTGGCTTCATAGGTTTCGACGGTCTGCTCCGTTGCTGCAACGCCTGGAACCGGCTGCTTCGGCAGTCCTGCCTTATAGGTCATCAGAAACTTGTCGCTGACCGTATCGCGGGCTGCATTGAAGAAGCGGCCGCAGCCATGGATATGCCGCCACCGTTCATAGGTGAGGCCCTTTTCGTTGTTGCGCAGGAAGAAATACTCCGCGAACTCCTCGTCCGAGATCGCCGAAATGTTCTCCGGCCGGGCGATATGCGCCTCACCGGCCCAGCGGAATTCGAGCTCCGAGCGATCTTCCTCGCAATAGGGGCAGTGGATCAAAAGCATCGTGATGTTCCTGAGATCAGTGTGCCACAGCGGCGGCGGCGGCCTCGTCGATCAGACGGCCCGTGCGGAAGCGGTCGAGCGTCAGGCCGGCGGCCAGACGATGCGGCTCGCCCCTGGCGATGAGATGGGCAAACAAGTTGGCCGAACCAGGGGTAGCCTTGAAGCCGCCGGTTCCCCAGCCGCAATTGACGAACAGGCCCGGCACCGGCGTGACGCCCTGGATCGGCGAACGGTCCGGCGTGTTGTCCGTGATGCCGCCCCACTGGCGCATCATCTTCACGCGACGGAAGATCGGGAAGAGTTCGCAGATCGCGTCCAGCGTATGGGTGATGATCTGGAGGCCGCCGGTCTGGGAATAGGAATTGTACTGGTCGGTGCCGGCGCCGATCACGAGCTCGCCCTTGTCGGACTGCGAGATATAGGCGTGAACTGTGTTCGACATGACGACGCAGGGGAATATCGGCTTCAGCGGTTCGGACACCAGCGCCTGCAGCGGGTTGGAATGCAGCGGCACCCGCACGCCCGCCATTTCCATGACCACGGAGGAATGGCCGGCGGCGGAGACGCCGATCTTTCTCGCGCCGATAAAGCCCTTCGACGTCTCGACACCCTGGACTTCACCGCCTGGACCCCGGCGGATGCCGGTCACTTCGCAATTCTGGATGATGTGGACGCCACGGTCGGATGCGGCGCGGGCATAACCCCATGCGACCGCATCGTGGCGGGCCGTGCCGCCACGGCGCTGAAGCGCCGCCCCGTTGATGGGATAGCGCGCCGTCTTCGAGATATCGAGAACCGGCACGAACTCCCTGGCCTGTGCCGGCGTCAGCCATTCATTGTCGATGCCGTAGAGGCGGTTGGCGTTGATGTGCCGCTTGAAGCTCTGCATGTCGTGCGTGTTGTGCGACAGCATCATAACGCCGCGCGGCGAATACATGACGTTGTAGTTGAGATCCTGGCTCAAGCCTTCCCACAGCTTCAGGGAATGCTCGTAGATATCCATGCTCTCTTCATAGAGATAGTTGGAGCGGATGATGGTCGTGTTGCGGCCGGTATTGCCGCCCCCGAGCCAGCCCTTCTCGATTACGGCCACATTGGTAATGCCGTGTTCCTTGGCCAGGTAGTAGGCAGCACCAAGCCCGTGACCACCGGCCCCGACAATGATCACGTCGTAGCTTGACCGCGGCTCCGGCGAGATCCACTGCGCGTCCCAGCCCTTGTGAGCGCGCATGGCTTCACGAGCTATGGCAAAAACCGAATATTTGCGCATTGCGCCTTCTGCTCCTTGATCAGGCTTGCTGCATGGTCCCCTTGATCGGCGGGTGGTTGGCCGGTGAACCATGCCTCTCGGTAGAGCCATACGCATCGCAAATCAATATCTGTCGCAATGGCTGTTTTGCGACGCATCGCGAGATTGTTTCGACACGCGGCGAAGAGCTCGCAGACAATTTTTGGCAGCCGCCGGCCTTGCCGCGTATGGACTTCCGCAGACTCATCTGCTATCTGCCTCTCCAATCGCACGGCTGGTGGCCGGGCGGACGTTATCTTTCGCCTTGAATCGTACCGATCAGGCGAGCAACAACCTAAAGGAACGGGATTCACGTGCAGGTACTTGTCCGCGACAACAACGTCGATCAGGCTCTTCGCGCTCTCAAGAAGAAGATGCAGCGCGAAGGCATTTTCCGTGAAATGAAGATGCGTGACTATTACGAAAAGCCGTCACAGAAGCGCGCTCGTGAAAAAGCCGAAGCTGTTCGCCGCGTTCGCAAGCTGGCTCGCAAGCGCATGCAGCGGGAAGGCCTGATTGCAGGTCCTGCGAAATCCGCGTCGGCGGCACGCCCCGGTCGTTGATCGGTCGTTTTTTCGACGTTTTCTGATGCTTGTAGGGCGGTGGCGACATGGGCGCCGCCGCTTTTTTGATTCGGCCTCGAACGCACTACATCTGTTTCAGGGTGAAGGCTGTTCATGCCATAACATGCAAAGATAGAATGCCCTTAGCCTTGAAGAGGAAAAGCGCCTGATGGCCGTCAAAGCTGCCGTTCTTGCCCGTGGAACCCGTATGTCCGGCGCCTGGAGCTCGGTCCCCCACATCCATGGCAAAAGCGCATTGGGAGTCCTTCTTGCCCTTGGGCTTGCCGGATGCTCGACGACGAGCACCTCCACGGACATGATCGCCGTCGACCGCGCCCAAGGATCCGAGCAGAACATCGCCTCGCTCTCCACCGTCATCAACGCCAATCCGAACGACCCGGAAGGTTACAACGTCCGTGGTACCGCCTATGGCCGCGCCGGCGAATTCAATCGTGCGCTGGAAGACTTCAACCGGGCCATACAGCTAAATCCGCAATTCTACCAGGCATATGCCAATCGCGCGCTCGTCTATCGCAACATGGGCAGACCCGTTGAGGCCGCCAACGATTATAATCGCGCGTTGCAGATCAATCCGAACTACGATGTCGCCTATATTGGGCGCGGCAACATCTATCGTCAGGCCGGCCGGACCAACGAGGCGTTCAACGACTTTTCCAAGGCTATTGCGCTCGACACGACGGACGGGCGCGCCTATCACAACCGCGGCCTGATCTATCAGTTGCGCGGGCAGCATGCAGAGGCGATCGAAGACTTTTCCAAGGCAATCTCCCTGTCGCCGAACTCAGCCGAACCGTACAATGGCCGGGGGATTTCCTACGTCGCTCTGAATGACGATGACAACGCCTTCGCCGACTTCAACCACGCTATCGAGTTGAACGACAAGCTGGCGGAATCGTGGGCAAATCAGGGCCTCGTCTATGAACGCCGCGGTGACAAGGCGAGAGCGTACCGCTCCTTCTCGCATGCCATGCGCCTCGAGCCGAAGTATAAGCCGGCTGTCGATGGTGCCGCACGCACGCGCGCAACGAGCTGACCTCAGAGCCTCATTGGGGAGAGGGTCGGGCGCCGAAAGCCTCTCTTATCCCTCGCCCGAGCAACAACTTCGCCTCGCTGTGGCTCGATCAGCCTTGGCGAGAAGACGCGCACAGCCGTTTGGCCATGCCGTCCTGTCGCCTTCGTGAACTTCCGGGCCGAGCGTCAGCCCGGCGCGGCCGGTGTAAGACAGCCCTCTACTCAGTGCTTCATGGCCTTGACGATGTCTTCGGTCATCTTCTTGGCGTCGCCGAGCAGCATCATCGTGCCGTCCTTG
>JAEYTV010000263.1 GCA_023433855.1 Pseudomonadota bacterium
GGCCGGGGCTACGGCCCGGCCGCGAAAGTTTGCTCGTGCGCTTTCGAGCATTTCCCGGGATATGTCGAGACCGTAGAGGGTGGTACCAGGATACAGGCGATGAGCGAGAAGCAGGTTGCGCCCGGTCCCACAGCCGAGATCCAGGAGCCTTGCGCCGGGCGGAGCTTGCAAACCACGTATGGCGTGGTCACGCCCGAGGAGATAATACTTGCGCGTGAGATCATATATGTGACGCTGGGTCATGTACATCTGGTCCATGCGCCCAGCGTGATCGTCATGTCGTGAATCGCCGGCCTTCACCGCCATCAGACCTTCTTCACGTAAAGATGGAAACCGCCATAAATGGCGGAACGATCCTGAAGCGTGAGTTCGCGGGAGCGTTCCTGCATGTATGACCAGTGGTCGAGAAGAGCCGGCACCACGCGGCCATCGATCACGCTCTTTTCGGCCGCGGTGCGGAAGACGACCCGGGCGCCGGGTGCAGCCGTACGGGTGATTTCCGCCCATAGTTCGTTGAGCTGCTGGTCGGTCATCCAGTCCTGCGCATCAAGCAGGACGTACCTGTCCACGGACGCCGCCCGCTTTTGCAAGAGGAGTTCCGTAAAGCTCGCGTGATGGACCGTCACGCGCTCGACGTTGTCGCGGATCGCCGCATAGTTTTCCGGTCTTAGATAGGTCGGAAGCGTGCCTTCATGTGGCTTTGGATATCGGCGTGCGAAGGCTTGCCAGGCAAAGTGGTTGTCGCGAAGTGGATAATGGCAGGCGAGCTTCTCAAGCCGTTGTCGCAACACCTGCGCCACAGAGCCATCGGGAGCCAGGTTCGCAAGCTCATCATATTGCTGCGGAGGTATGCCCAATCCGAAAAGCGAACTCTTGCGGTTCGTTATCCATCGAATGAGCGGCTTTTCGAAGAGCGGTGCAATCCGCTCATCGAAAAACTGCCGCTGCTCGCGCACTGACGAGGCTCTCGTGATGCCTTCAAGGTCGACGCCGTGGAGGCGGGCGATCAGGTGGCCGGCGCCGATGAACCGGCCGAGAAGACCGGTCTTGTAGATATTACCGTCGAAGACCTCTATGCGGCGGCGGCCGGTTAGCAGGCGTTTTTCCCAGTAGGCTCGGGTGGTCGGGTCGGTCTTTGGCGAGATGAAGACATCGTAGCTCCGGCTGTTGGTCCGCACGCCTTCCATGCCGAACTGCCTCACGACATCGGCATGGCTCGGCAGGTAGCGGAATGCGGCGAGCTTCAGGCGGTTCAGGGCAAGATGGTGGGGGTTGAGGTCGACGACATCGATCTTGCGGGGAAAGCGGGAGAGGTACGCGAGCATGTTGCAGCCTCCCGATCCGATGGTGACGATCGCGTGACCCTCGGATAGTTCCATCGCCTCGATGTCGACGTCAGCATCTTCCCAGATCTGCGGATATACCAGACCGGAGAACAGCAGGCCGAAGATCCTCTCCGAAAGGCCCTTACGAGACAATGCGCTGTGTTGCAGCAGCGCCTCTTTGAGTTTGTGGTTTTTCCGGAAACCCGCTTCCTGTGCAGCATCTGCCATGCTCAACCCCGTCGGTTCAGGTTGCGATGCCGTTTAGACCCCGCGTGCTACAGATTGATGACGTGGCCTGTGCACAGGCCCGCCGATGTCGCCCGCCGGCCGAAAACGCTTCCCTGATGGGACAAATCCTGATTGCATGATCGGCGCAATGGAGAGATGCATGCATAAGGGAATCCGGGTTCTGACAGGGGCAGCAGCCTTCATAATCGCTGCACTGGCTGTGGCTGGCGGCTGGATTTACCTCGCGCCGCCGGACTTGCTGCGGGTCGGGAGCGGCTATGCAGCCAAGATCGTCTGCTCCAATGCCTTCCTTGCCGGACGGCCCGCACAAGAAGTCCTGGCAGTCGACGTCCAAGCGCCGGGTCATCCGCTCCTGAAGCTGATGCGGGTTTCGGTGGACGAGGCCCGAGGGCGGGTACATGCGGCGCTCCTAGGCTTTATCGCCGCCAATGAAGCGGTCTACCATGAGGGGCTGGGATGCACGGTGGTGCCGGATGTAGCAAGGCCGCCCAGCCAGACGAAGGGGCATCAGGTTGCCGCAGAGCTTCGATATCCGGCGCCGTGGCCGGATGGCGAAGACGTGGAACCGGATCCCGCGATCGCTGCGCTTCTGTCGGACGCCGCTCTGACCGGTCCCGGCATGCGGGCGGTGATTGTGGTAAAGGGCGGCCGTATCGTCGGAGAGGCCTACGGCGAAGGCGTTTCGCGGGAGACCCCGCTGCTTGGCTGGTCGATGACCAAAACGGTGACAGCCGCCATCGTTGGCACCCTCATCCGGGACGGCAAGCTTTCCCTGGAAGACCGAAGCCTCATGCCTCAGTGGCGAGACGACAAGCGTGCGGAGATCAGCCTGGCAGACCTTCTCGCCATGGAGAGCGGACTTACCTTCAACGATGACTACGGCACGGTGGCCGATGTCACGCGCATGCTCTTCCTTGAGACGGACATGGCCGGTTTCGCCGCCGACCAGCCACTCGAATCGCCGCCGGGTTCCCGCTTCACCTACTCTTCCGGCACCGGAGTTCTACTGTCGAGGATCTGGATGGATCGAGTAGGTGATCCCTTCGCGCTTGAGTATCCTCGGAAGGCTCTGTTCGATCCCATCGGTATGACGAGTGCCGTCCTGGAGACGGATGCCTCCGGAACTTTCGTAGGAGGGTCCTACATGTATGCCACTGCCCGGGACTGGGCGCGATTCGGACTGCTACTTGCGCGCAATGGGGTCTGGAACGGCAGACAGGTCGTGCCTTCGAATTTCGTGAAGCGTATGGGGGACCCCAACCGTACGTCCGGCGGGCGCTACTCGCAGGCTCAGACCTGGCTTCCCCGCGCGGATGCCGGACTGCCTCCGGATACGTTCATTCTCGACGGACATGACGGGCAGAATATCATCGTCGTTCCGTCGGAAGATCTCGTGCTGGTACGTCTTGGCCTAACGCCGCGCTGGCAAGGCTACAGCCCGATCGAGCTTGCGCGGGCGATCCTGCAGGCAAAGGACAGGATCGCGGTCTGGTGACTTCAACGGGCTATTTTTCAAGCACGTGAAGCATATCCTTGCGCTTGGCATCGTAATAATAACCACGCGCGTAAAGCCTAATGGCGTTGTCGTTCTGATTGTCGGCAACCAACCAGGCGCCGCGCAGATATTTGATCGCGTATTTCAGGTTGGTTTCCGCATCCAGCAGCCCCTCCGGCGGACCGCTATATCCCATGGATTTCGCGGTCGAGTATTTGATCTGCATTAGACCCCAGTAGCCGTTTTTGTGGTACGCCTTCGGGTCGTACTTGCTTTCCCTGTGGACGACGCGATGAACCAGCGACTCAGGCACCCCGTACATGCCCGCATAGCGCTGGATCAGCTTGCTCAACTCAGGCGGAGCGTTGCTGGCCGTGGCGGGCAGCGGGTCACCAGGCGCAGGCGGAAACTCCATCGTTGAAAAGGAAACGGGCTTGGGTTGGCTCGCATAAGCCAGGGTGGCCGTGTCAGTCCGTGGACCGGTCGGCGGCAACGGAGGGCGAGGAGTGGGGATCACCGACTGCAGTGCCACCATGTCGGGTGTCAGTTCCGCTTCGTCCGGAGCAATCGCGCTCGCGGCAGCCGGCTGGATGCCGCCTCCAGCGGCGACGGGCGTGGAATGGCGACCGCCCTTGGCCGCAGCCAGGATGGTCGAAGTCGCCGGAAGCGGGGAGGGCGCAGCCGGCGCCTGGGCCGCGGACGACATGGGAACCGTCGCCGCTTCAAACGATGCCGTGGTGGAAGGCACTGGTGCGAAAGCGACGAACGGTGGCATCCCGGGAGCCGCCATTGCAGCTATCTGAACAGAAGTCGTCTCGACCGCTGCAGGGACCGGCACGGACAGCCGACTGGTTTTCGCGAGCGTCACAGAGGGTCCCGTTGGTGCCGTCTCAGAGGACCCTGCGGCCTGGCCGTCGGTCGGCGCCGCCGTCTGGGTTGCCGCGAGCTTCGGCTCGCGCTCCACGCTGGAGCATCCGGCAAGTACGGAGGACATCACACCCGCTACCGCCGCACCTCCGCGGATCCACCGAGTCATCG
>JAEYTV010000310.1 GCA_023433855.1 Pseudomonadota bacterium
ATACCGAGGCGGGTGGACAGCGAGCCGGCTGCGACATTGCGCACCACGATCTCCAGAGGGATAATCTCGACCTCTTTGATCAACTGTTCGCGCATGTTCAGGCGACGAATAAAATGGGTCGGAATGCCGATCTTGTTCAGATGGGTAAAGATGTATTCCGAGATGCGGTTGTTCAAAACGCCCTTGCCATCGATCACATCATGCTTCTTCTTGTTGAAAGCTGTGGCGTCATCCTTGAAGAACTGAATCAGCGTACCTGGTTCCGGGCCTTCGTACAGGATCTTGGCCTTGCCTTCGTAGATACGGCGGCGACGGTTCATGATTTCTTGTCTCGTTTGTTGGCGCCTCCGCGAGGCGCAGTGGTTGTTTGACGCGGTCCTTATCGGAAAATCTCAGGTTTCACAATGCAGGCCGACATACGGCTTTTTGAGCGGCACGCGGCCGCCGTTGGCTGAACATTTACCTGACGGGATGGAGGCACAAGGCCGCCGTTGTAGCAATGTTAATCTCCTGACCATGGCCGACCGTAAACAACAAAAGCGGGAAATCGGCGACGCTCGCCATCCGCTCACGCCCCGGATATGTCGCCCGAGTACCCGTCAAAACCGTCGCGCAGACCGCAAGAGCAGTCTGGGTCGTGACACAGACCGCGTCCGCTGCACCTTCCGTCTGGCTGAACTCTGATTCCCGCTCCAGATCGAAAGCCCAACTGCCGCGACATAGACACCAAATTACGTCATGATTTCGACGTCCAAGGGCATCTGGCGTCCGGCCGCGGCGCCGGGCGAAGGTCACCTGGGGCTCCTCATTGAAGGGAGTTCAAGGAACTCGTCGGGCTTGGGGGCGGTGTCCTCCACATTCCTTCGGCCGCATGTTTCAGTTTCCCGAAAGCCCTATTCCGCCGCACGGGTGATTGCGCTATGCGCCTCTTTTGATTATGGGTCCGGACAACGTCCAACTGGGGAGAGTGAAATGCGTGGCATAAGCGATCGTGAGAGAGCGTTCGAAAACAAGTTCGCACATGATCAGGATCTTAAGTTCAAGGCCCTTGCTCGTCGCAACAAGCTGGTGGGTATTTGGGCCGCCGGTCTTCTCGGCAGAGCCGATGCTGATGCCTACGCAAAGGAGGTTGTCCTCGCTGATTTCGAAGAAGCGGGTGACGAAGATGTGTTTCGCAAACTGCGGACAGATTTTGATGCCGCCGGCGTATCGGTTTCCGACGCCGACATTCGCGCCAAGATGCTAGAATTCCTCGCCAACGCGGTCGCCCAGATCGAGCAGGAATAATCGCGTCTCGCCGAACGCGCGCTCGGCGATCGCCTCCGGATTACATTCAGCGCACGAGGGGCTCACGCGCGAGCCTCTGGCAGTCCGACGTTCATCGAGGGCTAGCGGCCGGACCGAGCCGTCGGCATTGGGCGTGGGCCCGCGACGTTAGTCGCACCAGCTCGCGATCGATCTTGGGCGTCCGATGGTTGAGCGGTAAAAGGCCGACTATCGATAAGTGGTCTCGCTGATAAGAGCGATTTTCCCGGTCCCGAGCTCGCCAAAGCGTTTTCTGAGGCTGATGACGTCGCTGACCCGGGTCACCCCTTCAGACGACTGAGGAACTGCGCGAACACCATGGTACCTTCAGGCCAGGGTCCGTGGCCCGATTCAGCGTTGATATGACCAGAATCGCCCGCATCGATCAGGAGTGAGCCCCAAGCTGCGGCAATGTCGTCGGCGTGCTCGAATGAGCCGAACGGATCGCTGCGGCTTGCGACGGTAACCGACGGGAAGGGCAGGGGATGGCGAGGATAGGGGCCGAACGTCATAAGGTGCTTCGGTCGGATCTCCGGATTGTCCACTTCGGGAGGGGCGACGAAGAAAGCGCCGACGACAGGCTTGGTAAACAGCGGGATCGCGTGAATCGCCGAGGGGATCCCCAACGAATGGGCGACCAGAACGACGGGGCGGGTGGAGGCATTCACCTCTTTCGCTATGGTCGCGATCCAGTCCTCGCGGACTGGCTTCGACCATTCTGCCTGCTCGACGCGGCGTGCTGTCGTAAGCTTCGCCTGCCAGCGCGTCTGCCAGTGGCTCGGCCCGGAATTGGTATAGCCGGGTATAATCAGGATATCGGCGTCGGATGCTTTCATGGTGGCGCCGATGTGAGAAAGGCCGAGGTCGAAGTCAAGGGAAAAGGCGATAAACCGGCGGAAATCGGTCGCATTTTCGTTGTCGCGGTCGCATGAGACAGGCCCTGGAGCATCTGCGACATTCTCGGCCGCCCCTGATACTCCTTGCCCCCGCAAAGGTGCGATGGGTAAGCCGGAGGCGTGATCAAGGTGAAGACGGCCATGGTGACGCCGCAAGCGGCGTCACGCGTTTGCGGCTGATCTCACTGACCAAATACGCGCCGGAAGATCGTATCCACATGCTTGGTGTGATAGCCTAGATCGAACTTCTCGCGAATATCGTCCTCGGAGAGCGCCGCACGCACTTCCGGGTCGGCGAGTAGCTCCTCCAGGAAGTCCTTGCCCTCTTCCCAAACCTTCATGGCATTGCGCTGCACGAGGCGGTAGGCGTCTTCGCGCGATACGCCGGCTTGGGTAAGGGCAAGCAGAACGCGCTGCGAATGAACCAGTCCGCGGAACTTGTTCATGTTTTTCATCATATTGTCCGGATAGACGAGCAACTTGTCTATGACGGAAGTCATGCGTGCAAGGGCGAAATCGAGCGTCACGGTGGCATCGGGACCGATCATGCGCTCCACGGAGGAGTGGGAGATATCGCGTTCGTGCCAGAGCGCCACGTTTTCCATTGCCGGCAGTGCGTAGGACCGAACCATGCGAGCAAGGCCCGTAAGGTTCTCCGTCAACACGGGATTCCGCTTGTGCGGCATGGCGGATGAGCCCTTCTGGCCCGGCGATAAATATTCCTCCGCTTCCAACACCTCGGTCCGCTGCAGGTGGCGGATCTCGATCGCCAGCCGCTCGATCGACGAGGCGATGACGCCGAGGACGGCGAAATACATGGCATGACGGTCGCGCGGGATGACCTGGGTGGAGACTGGCTCCGGCTTCAGGCCCATGGCGGCGGCCACATGCTCCTCGACCCGCGGATCGATGTTTGCGAACGTGCCGACGGCGCCCGAAATCGCGCAGGTGGCGATCTCTTCCCGGGCTTCGAGAAGACGGGTCTTGTTGCGGTCGAATTCCGCATAGGCCTGCGCCAGCTTGATTCCGAAGGTGGTGGGCTCGGCATGAATCCCGTGGCTGCGCCCGATCGTGACGGTATCCTTGTGCTCAAAGGCGCGGCGCTTCAGGGCCTCGAGAAGCCTGTCCATGTCGGCCAGCAACAGGTCCGTCGCCCGAACGAGCTGGACACTGAAGCAGGTGTCGAGCACATCGGACGAAGTCATGCCCTGGTGTATGAAGCGGCTGTCGGGGCCGACGAATTCCGCCAGATGGGTCAGGAAGGCAATGACGTCGTGTTTGGTGACCGCCTCGATCTCGTCGATGCGGGCGACATTGAATTCGGCCTTGCCACCCTTTTCCCAGATCGTCTCCGCCGCGGATTTGGGAATCACGCCGATGGCGGCGAGAGCGTCGCAGGCGTGCGCCTCGATCTCGAACCAGATGCGGAACTTGGTCTCAGGCGACCAGATGGCGACCATCTCGGGCCGCGAATAACGGGGGATCATGGGTTGTCGTTTCCTTCGCGATTACGGGGTGCCTCTAGCAAGAAGCGCGAGCAAGCTCAAGTTTCCGGCGCGCACGGCGCAACCTCGTCGTCCGGATGCCGGATCGTCGACCTGACAAAGGAAAGGCATCGAACCGATCTCGCCTCCGGATGCGCATTGTCACCAGCCGGTGCAATCCGGTTGCCGGTGCAACGGCTCACGTATTGCGCCGGTCCACCTGCGCAGTCATGCCGGAGGGTGGGACGCGGCCCTCTTGAGGCCGGTTATATTGTCCCGATAGGCCTGAAGCCCACCTCCCTTGTAGACTGCCGAACCTGCCACAAAGACGTTGGCGCCCGCCGAGCGCGCAGCCCCGATCGTTTCTGCGGTAATGCCGCCGTCCACCTCGAGTTCGATGGGCCGTGCTCCGATCAGCGCTTTGGTCTGGCGAATCTTCTCTGTCATGGCGGGGATGAACTTCTGACCACCAAAACCCGGATTGACACTCATGATCAGGATCAGGTCGATGTCGTCCAGAACGTTCTCCAGTGTGGAAAGCGGGGTGGCCGGGTTCAGAGTCACCCCGACCTTTTTCCCGAGCGAGCGGATCGTCTGCAAAGAGCGATGCAGATGTGGGCCGGCTTCCACATGGACGGTGATCCCGTCGCAGCCTGCCTTGGCAAAGGCCTCCAGGAAGGGATCGGCGGGCGAGATCATCAGGTGGCAATCGAAGAAGGCATCGGTATGGGACCGGAGCGACTTGATCACGTCTGGCCCGAAAGAGATGTTGGGTACGAAATGACCATCCATCACGTCGAGGTGGATCCAGTCGGCACCCGCCTCGACTGCGTCACGGACCTCTTGACCAAGCTTGGAAAAATCTGCGGCAAGGATCGACGGCGCGATGCGGATCGGAAGGGTCATACTCAGGATCTCCAATGGGTCTGCCCCCTCTAGCATCGGCCGCCGGCATCAGCAATCGTCACTCCGTTGCGGGCTGCGACACCGCGAAGGCGGTTCCTCGCCACTCGAGTAAGCGGAAGGGGTTGTCCGCGAGCTCGTGTGTTTCGTCGAAACGGACCGGACCGATGACGGTGCTGAAGCGGCCAGCGACGAGCGCCTCGGCCAGCGGCTGCCCGGTCGCCGTGTTCATGGCCTGCTGCACCACCTGCACCGCCGCATAGGCGGGAAGAACGTAACCCTCGGGCTCGATGCCCTTCTTCAGCATCGCGCCTGCCGCAGCCGTCGCAGGACGCAAGCCTGCATAATCGGGAAGGGCCACCGCAAGAACGCCGTCCCGCAGCGGCACGGGACGGTTTGCAGCGCGCAACGCATCTCCACCGATCAGAGTAAGTGGAATCTCTTCCGATGCGGCGTCGCGCGCGATGATCGAGGCATCGTTGCGGTCACCGCCGACAAACACATGCGTTGCCCCGGCTTTTGCGAGCCGTCGCACCAGGGAGATCTGCTGTTCCTGCCCCGGACGGAACGTGTCGGTAAAGACCGGGGTGATCCCCGCCGGCTCAAGCCGCTCGCGGATGGCGCTCGCCAGCTCCCGGCCGTAAATCGTTCCGTCGTCGATGAGTGCGATCGGCTCTGCTTTCCAGAGGGTCAGCATGATCTCGGCAAGTTTTTCCGCCTCGTCGCCTTCTGCTGGCGCCATCCGGTAGAAATGCCAGCCGCCCCGGATGGCGTCTTCCATGAGAACACCGGACCGGACAGAAACAGTGATGGCGGGGATGCCGGCACCCTTGAGCTGCGGCAGGGCCGTGGCAAGGGTTTCGGCGCAGAGGAACCCCACCGCAGCGGCAGCATCTGCCTCCTTCAGTTTCCTCGCCACGACGCTACCGCCGCTTTCTTCGCAAGTTTCGTCTATTTCCACGATGGTGTCGCCGGTTACCTTTGCGGCTTGCCGTGCACCAGAGATGATCTGGTCGCCAAGCGATGCATAGGGACCCGAGCGCGGCGCCACCACGCCGAGCACTGCTGCCGATGCGGGCGCGCATCCGATAAACGATGCAGCCAGCCAAGCTATGATGGCACGTCCTGCTGTCATTCTTGCCGTTCGGTCATCTGTTATGGTCAAACCTGCCTTCCGCCATCCCCGAAGAAGAGGACTGGATCTGGTAAAAAGCCGGGAGCCAAGTGGACATCATGGCTCTTTACGCCCATATCTTGTTTACGTTCATATCTTAACAGTGCAGACTGACATCTCGCTATGACTTTTATGAGATACCCTTGACGGAGCAGCCGATTTTCGATCCCGTCGCATACCGCGACGGCATGGCACGTTACGCCGGACACGTCCAGCTGGTCACCACCGAACTCGAAGGCGTCAGACGCGGTGTGACGATCACCGCCGCCTGTTCCGTGTCAGACAATCCTCCCACGGTCCTCGTCTGCCTCAACCAGAGCAACGTCAAGAACGCGATCTTCGCCAAGAGTGGCGTCTTTGCTCTCAACTCCCTGGCAGCGCATCATCAGGAACTGGCCATCGCCTTTGCCGGCCTCACTGCGGCTGACGACAGGTTTTCTCTCGGGGAGTGGAAAAAGCTCGTCACGGGAGCTCCGGTGCTCGCCGACGCTGTCGTGAGCTTCGATTGCGAGGTGACCGAGATCAAGCAGGTTTCCACGCACTTCGTGATGTTCGGTGAAGTGAAGGCAGTTCATCTCGGGCCCGAAACATCGTCTCTCATTTATCTTGGCCGAGGTTTCCGTAGTCTCTAGAATAGCGGGAAGGAGGATGACCATGTCGGGTGCAGCAACGGGTAACCTGCCTACCTCGATCGATGAAACGCTCGCCCTCCTGGAGGCTCGGGATTATCTCGCCAGCCGCCCGCTTGCCACGGTCATCTTTCTCGCCTTGAGAATGAAGCGTCCGCTGTTCCTTGAAGGAGAAGCCGGCGTCGGCAAGACGGAGATCGCCAAGACCTTGGCTGCGGCGCTGGAACGTCCTCTGATTCGTCTTCAATGCTACGAGGGGCTCGACATCGCCTCCGCGGTCTATGAGTGGAACTACCCGGCTCAGATGCTCGACATCCGGCTTGCCGAGGCATCCGGCATCAAGAGCAGGGAACGTCTGGAGGCCGATCTGTTTTCCGAACGGCATCTCATCCGGCGTCCCGTGTTGCAGGCGCTCGGGCAGCCCGGCGGACGAGCACCTGTTTTCCTCATCGACGAACTCGACCGGACCGACGAAGCGTTCGAAGCCTTCCTTCTGGAAGTACTGTCCGATTTCCAGGTGACGATACCGGAACTTGGGACCATCAAGGCTGCGGAGCCTCCGATTGTCATCATCACGACCAACCGTACCCGCGAGATCCATGACGCACTAAAGCGTCGCTGTCTCTATCACTGGGTGGATTATCCTTCGGCAACCCAGGAGCTGGAGATCGTGCACCGCAAGGTACCCGGTTGCACGCAGGATCTCTCGCGCCAGTTGGTCGCCTACGTGCAGAAGCTGCGAACGCTCGACCTCTTCAAGAACCCGGGAGTGGCGGAAACGATCGACTGGGCCACAGCCCTTACCGAGCTCGACAGGATCGCGCTGGATCCGGAAACCATAGCCGACACACTCGGGACGCTCCTGAAGTACCAGGACGACATTGCTCGCGTGAAAGGTGGAGAAGGCGAGCGCCTGCTGAACGAGGTCAAGGCTGAACTCTCGCAGGCAGGATAGCGCGCGATGGCGGTTCATGGCAAAGACGAGCAAGCCGCGCCTGAGACGGCAGATGGACGTCTCGGGGACAATGTCGTCTATTTCGCTCGTGTGCTCCGCCGGGCGGGGTTGAGGACGGGGCCTGCTGCTGCGGCCGATGCCATTGCCGCCCTTGAAATCCTGGGGGTCGGCTCACGCGAGGAGTTCCACGCGGCGCTTTCTTCGATCTTCGTCAAGCGTCATGAGGACCAGCCCGTCTTCGATGAAGCATTTCGAGCGTTCTGGCGACCCCGCGACCTCGTCGGCAAGATGATCGCCATGATGTCACCGAAGGCTGCGGGCGAACCGGATCCGCAAAGGCCCAAGGCGGGAGCGGCACGGGTGGGTGAAGCGCTCGCCGCCGCAAGTCCACCGACCGGCAGGGGGCAGCCAGACGTGGAGGTGGATGCGCGTTTCACCACCTCCGGAAGCGAGGTGCTGAAGCGCCGCGATTTTGCGCAGATGACTGCGGCCGAGCTCGCCCAGGCTCGCCGGGAACTCGCGGCGCTCGCTCTTCCGCTCGACAAGGTCCATACGCGTCGCTTCCGCTCGTCCCACCGTCCTTCTGTCGTTGATCCACGCGCCACCATGCGTCAGGCGATGCGCAGTGGCGGAGATCTGATCCTGCCGCGCTTCCGCCGACGGAAAGTGGCGCCTCCGCCGCTTGTGGTGCTCGCCGACATTTCGGGGTCGATGAGCCAGTACACACGCATCTTCCTGCATTTTCTTCATGCGCTCACTGAAAAGCGGACGCGGGTCCAGACATTCCTGTTCGGAACGCGACTTACCAATGTTACGCGTCAGATGCGGCGCCGGGATCCCGATGAGGCGCTTGCTGCTTGTGGCCAGACGGTCCAGGATTGGTCGGGTGGCACTCGAATTGGCGCCACGCTTGCCGAGTTCAACCGCCTGTGGTCCAGGCGGGTCCTAGGGCAGGGCGCGGTGGTGTTGCTGATCACTGACGGGCTGGAGCGGGAGGAGGGCGATCAGCTGGCGAAGGAGATGGACCGGCTCCATCGGTCATGCCGACGGTTGATCTGGCTTAATCCGCTCTTGCGTTTCGACGGTTTCGAGGCAAAGGCGCGGGGTGTGAGGGCGATGCTCCCCCATGTCGACGAGTTTCGCGCCGTCCACAATCTGCAGTCGCTTGCCGAACTTGCCGCTGCACTTTCCGACAATGGCGTAAAATCCGCGGACCCGCGACGTTATCTGCAAGCAAACGGGAGAGTCGCATGATCGATTACGAAGATATGGACCCCATGTTGGCCGCCCAAAAGTGGAAGGACGGCGGCCGCGAGGTGGCGGTCGCCACGGTTATCGACACCTGGGGATCGGCGCCACGGCCGGCTGGCAGCCACCTGGTGATCGACAGCGAAGGCAATTTCGAAGGCTCGGTGTCGGGAGGATGTGTCGAGGGAGCGGTGATCACCGAGGCGCTCGACGTCATCGCCACGGGGAAACCGAAGATGCTGGAGTTCGGAGTGGCTGACGAGACCGCCTGGCGGGTTGGTCTCTCCTGTGGCGGCAGGATTCGCGTCTATGTCGAAAGGCTCTCTTGATGCAGATCGACACGTTGAGGAGGTTGAATGCAGCGCGCCTCTCCCGCAAGGCCGCGGTCGTGGTCACCAATCTCGGCGGCGGCGATTCTCGCGTGGTGGTCGAGGGAGAAGTCGAGCAGGGCCCGATTGGCAACGAAATCACCAGGATCTTCCGCAGCGGCAAGCCGGAAACGGTCGAAGTGGATGGAGCAAGCCTCTTTCTGAACGTCCACTTGCCGCCGGCGCGCATCGTGGTCATCGGGGCGGTGCATACCAGCCAGGCCCTTGCGCGGCTTGCCCCCGTCGCCGGGTATGATCTCACCATCATCGATCCACGCTCGGCCTTCGCCACCGAGGAGCGTTTCAAGGATGTCGACCTGATCGCGGACTGGCCGGAAGACGCGCTGGCACGACGCCCGCTCGATCGATACACGGCACTTGCTGCGGTGACCCACGACCCGAAGATCGACGATTTTCCGATCTCGGAGGCGCTCAAGGTCGGGTGCTTCTATGTTGGAGCGCTCGGTAGCCGCAAGACCCACGCAAAACGCGTCGAGCGGCTGATGGAGATGGGCAGATCCGAAGAGGAGATTAAACGGATCGCCGCGCCGATCGGATTGGATATCGGCGCGTCAAGCCCGGCGGAAATCGCGCTTGCGACGCTTGCCCAGATCGTCCAGGCTTTTCGTCGTCGTGACCTGCTCCCGATACGCGAGGTTCGATGAGATACGGTACGTTCCGCACCGAAGAGGCTGAGGGAACCGTTCTGGCGCACAGCATCCGCCTGTCCACCGGACGCATCTCGAAGGGAGAGAGGCTGACAGGGGAGCATATTCGCGCCCTTTTGGGCGAGGGGATTTCATCGGTCACCGCCGTGCGGATCGACCCTGGCGACATGCTGGAGGACGACGCAGCCGCCGCCATCGCAGCCGCCATGGCCGACGAGCATCTGCGTCTATCCGAGGCGGCCACAGGGCGCGTGAACATCTACGCCAAGGTGGACGGCTTGTTTGTCGCGGACAGGATAGTTGTGGATCAACTCAACCGCATCGATCCGGCCATCACGCTGGCGTGCCTGTCCGACCGGGTCGCGGTTCGTGCCGGAGACATGGTGGGAACCGTGAAGATCATCCCGCTGGCAGCCGACCGCGCTAAGGTCAACGCGGCGATTTCGATGCTGAACGCGTCGAGGGCACTCGGGCTCAAGGCCTTCCGCTCCCATAGGGTTATCCTTGTCGCCACGGAACTTCCCTCGCTCAAGACATCGGTGATGGATCGGACAGCGCAACTTCTTGCACAGCGGCTGGCTGTTTCCGACAGCCGCCTGGTCAAGGAGATCAGGATACCGCACTCCGCGGAAGCCCTCTCCAAGATCCTTCAAGAGTTGGACCTAGCCAACGCCGCGGAGCCTGAAATGGTTATCGTCTTCGGCGCTTCGGCTGTAGCCGACAAGGACGACGTCATCCCGGCCGCGATCCGCGCGGCGGGCGGTCAGGTGGAGCAGGTGGGCATGCCTGTCGATCCCGGCAATCTGCTGGTTCTGGGCAAGATCGGCGGTGTGCCGGTCATCGGCGCACCGGGATGCGCGCGTTCCCCCAAGGAGAACGGCTTCGATTGGGTTCTCAACCGGTTGATGGCGGGAGAAACGCCGACGGCATTCGATATTACCGGAATGGGCGTCGGGGGGCTGCTGATGGAAATCCCGACACGCCCGCGGCCGCGCAATGCTCCGCTCGCCGGGGCCACAGCTCCATCGGTTGCCGCATTACTGCTGGCTGCGGGCCAGGCAAGGCGCATGGGGAGCGATGGGCGCCACAAGCTGCTCGCGGAGTTCGATGGCGTGCCTCTCGTCCGCCGCACGGCAGAGATGCTGCTGACATCGGACGTCTCGCCGACTGTCGTCATCACCGGGCACCGACGCGAGGATATCGAAGGGGCGCTTGAAGATCTGGAAATCCGGGTGAAGTTCAATCAGGACTACCAGTCCGGCATCGCGAGTTCGATCATTTCCGGCGTCCTGGAGCCCGAGATTGCAGCGGCGGACGGCGTTCTTGTCATGCTGGCGGATATGCCACGCATCACCGCGGACCATGTGAACGCGTTGGTGGCCGCGTTCCGGCACGCTGGAGGAGATGCCGTCGTCCGGTCAGTATCTGCCGGAAAACGAGGCAACCCCATCATCCTGCCGCGCCGGCTTTACGGCGCAGTTCTGCAGTTGAAGGGCGACGTGGGAGCCCGCGCGATCATCGAGAGCGCGGATGTGGCGGTGGTCGACGTCGATATCGGGCCAGGCTGCCAGCTGGACGTCGACACGCCAGAGGCCATAAGGGCGGCAGGCGGAGTTCTGAGAGGGTAGGATGGAGATCGCCGATATCGAAGATTTGTTCGATGGACTAGGTCCTGTTTCCGTCCGCCGCATGTTCGGCGGCAAGGGCATCTACCATCAGGGCCTGATCGTTGCGATCGAGCTTGGCAATGAGGTCCTGCTGAAGGCAGACGAAGTCACCGCACCCCAGTTCCAAGTCGCCGGAGCACGGCAGTGGATCTACCGGGACAAGAAGGGCACGGACGTGCTCATGCCGTACTGGTCGATCCCGGATGTAGCCCTTGATGATCCGGACGAAATGGAAGTGGGTGAGGCTCGCCTTCGAGGCCGCGGTTCGTACCAGCGCATAAGTATCATCCGGCAGCACGCGTTTGCGCGGTCAGCTGCGGGTGCCGAGATGCGTCAGGGCCTCAATGGTAAATACCGACAGCGGTTGCGGCAGATCTTCCAGATCGAACCAGCCGATATCGGACAACTTGTCGGGCTCCGTGAGCTTCGGTTCACCCGAGAAATCGTGAGTGATATAAATCTGCGAGATCCAATGCTGCCGGTCGGCCTCTATGATCGCTTCCACCGTGCAGAGATACTCCAGCTTGCCGATCGCAAGGCCTGTTTCCTCCTCCGCCTCTCGGCGCGCGGCGTGCTCGGCCAGCTCCAGATGATCGACTTTCCCGCCGACGATGTTCCAGAACCCTGCTTCGGGCGGCCTCAGGCGGCGACAGAGCAGGATCTTCCTGTCCTCCCGCAGAATGACAAGGCCCGCACCGACGCCAGGGAAGTCAGTTCCCGGCTGGACCACGGGCTATTATCCCTGTGCGCTGGCAACGATCAGCATGAAGGCGGGTATGTCGTCGCCGAAGCCGACAGGGGTGGGACCGTCATCATGATCTCGCTGGCGACGGCGCTCACGATGATCGTCGTTTGCCGGATTCTGCCTGGAATTACGGTTGCTGCCGTTATTCTGCGGCTTCTTCTCAGCCTTGCGTTCCGGTCTCACGTTCTCTACCCCTGCCTCTACGGTTGGCACTTCGGCTGCTGCCGATTCACGTTTGTCATCGACCGGCTTCGCATCAGCTTTGCTGCGCGATTCGGCACGCCCAGAATCGGTACGGCGACCACGGCCGCGCTCCTTATCACGTTCGCGACCACGGCGTCCACCGCGTTCGCTGTCGTGACTTTCCATCGGCGCCGGAAGGGCGGAGATGTCTCCGGCCAGCCACTCGATCTTCTTGTCGATCAGCTTTTCGATGGCATCGAGATATTTGGTGTCGCTCTTCGTCACAAGGGTGAAGGCCCGGCCGGAACGGCCAGCCCGGCCTGTGCGGCCGATCCGGTGGACGTAATCTTCCGCATGGATCGGTACGTCGAAGTTGAAAACATGGCTTACATCGGGGATATCGAGGCCTCGGGCCGCCACATCGGAGGCGACAAGAAGCGTGATCTGATTATCCTTGAATCCCTGGAGCATCGTCGTGCGGGATCTCTGGTCCATGTCGCCGTGGAGTGCCCCGACGGAGAAGCCGTGCCTCTCGAGGGAGCGGAAGAGATCGGCCACATCCTTCTTGCGGTTGCAGAAGATGATCGCATTCTTGAGATCGTCCTGGGCACGGATCAGTTCGCGCAGGGTTGCGCGCTTTTCGTAGTCCTTGTTGTGGGCGGCTACCAGGCGCTGGGTTACGGTGGCGGCAGTCGATGACGGCTTTGCGACCTCGATCCGTTCGGGGTTCTGCAGAAACCGGTCCGCCAGCTTCTGTATCTCGGGTGGCATGGTTGCCGAGAAGAACAATGTCTGGCGCGTGAACGGGATCATCTTGGCGATCCGCTCGATATCGGGAATGAACCCCATGTCGAGCATCCGGTCGGCTTCGTCGATGACAAGAATATCAACCCCGCTCATCAGCACCTTGCCGCGCTCGCAATGGTCAAGCAGCCGGCCGGGGGTTGCGATCAGGACATCGGCGCCCCGTTCGAGCTTGCGTTCCTGTTCCTCGAAGGACACGCCGCCGATGAGCAGAGCGATGTTGAGTTTGTGGTTCTTCCCGTACTTGTCGAAGTTTTCCGCAACCTGAGCGGCGAGTTCGCGCGTCGGTTCAAGGATCAGCGTACGGGGCATGCGGGCACGGGCACGACCCTTTTCCAGCAGCGTAAGCATAGGCAGGACGAAGGACGCGGTCTTACCGGTTCCGGTCTGGGCAATCCCGCAGATGTCGCGCCGCTGCAGCGCGTAAGGGATTGCTCCCACTTGTATCGGCGTTGGGATCGTGTAACCCGCGTCGGTGACTGCGGACAGGACTTTTTGGCTCAGGCCAAGATCAGCGAATGTGGTCAAAGGAAATTCTGTTTCCGTTCCGGTTCTAATCGAACACTGTGGGGGTCGACGTGAGACAGGTCGACGCATGGCCGGGCACATACTGCCAAACTGCCAGAAAGTCAAGGAAACGGGCAATATGGCCGCATCCATGGTGAATGCGGCCTTCAACGTCGCTATCGCCGCATCGCGCTCGGAAGGCCAGTCTCTGCACCAGGCGGGCAGCTCAGTCCAGATAGGTCGTCAGCTTCAAGCCGGCATCAAGGAAATGCGCAGGATCCACCGGGTTACCGTAGCGGCGCACCTCGTAATGTATATGCGCACCCGTGGAACGTCCAGTAGAACCGGCGTGGCCGATCACGTCCCCCTTCGATACGGCGGTTCCCTCTTCCACCAGGATCTTCGACAGATGCCCGTAGCGAGTGGTGATTCCCTGTCCATGATCGATCTCCACCATGTTGCCGTAGCCGCCGGAGATGCCCGCCGTGATGACTTTTCCCGATCCGGTCGCCTTGACGTCCTCTCCGGTCGCTGCCTCGAAGTCGATGCCTGCGTGCAAGGCGAGGCGTCCGAGGAAGGGATCAATGCGGTTTCCGTAGCGGCTGGTAATCTGATGTCCGGGTGCCGGGTTCCCGAACGGAAGGTCGCGGGCGGTCTCCCTGGCACTTTCCAAGCGGTCAAGCGCGGTGTCGAGCTCACCGAGGGACGCCTCGAAGACGCTCGTACTGCGTTCGGGTTCAACATTTGGTCCACCCACCCCCTCGCTGGCGTTCGCTGGGCGGGCAGGCGTTGCGCTGATCTCGACCCCTGTGCGTTCGAGGATGGCGGTGATGGCATCGGCTGTCGATGATGCGCCGATCGTCAGATTCGCGATCTTGGCGAGTTGCTCCTTCTCGATGCTCTTCAGGGAACGTGTCACCTTCGAGAAGATGCGATCGGCACTGTCGGCGGTACTCTCGCGTAGCGCCACGTAGCCGATGCCCGGTGTCCGGGCGCTCGGGGCCGAGCCACCTGACAGGGATGCACGCCGTTCGTCGGTCGCACGTGCAGAAGCTTCACGAGTTTCCTGTGGCGCCAGGCCAGACTGTTCCGCCCGCTTGAGAATCGATCCGATCTTTCCGTGCCGGTCGAATAATGCATCCTGCTGTTCAAGCAGCCTTTCCACTTTTTGCTCGACCAATTGCTGGTCGAGCAACTGACGGGAGGTGACGCGGTCGAGTTGGGACCGCAGCGCTGCAATCCGGTCTTCATAGTCGTGCTGGATCCGGGCCTGCCTTGCCATGGTGGCGCCGATCAGATCGTCGCGCAGGAAAAGATAGCAGGTGGCGGCCAGATAGCCGACCACCATGATCGTCACGAAGCCCACACATCCAGTCGCGATCCAGGGGCGGATGGTCACATGACGGATCTTGTCCCCGCTCGCCAGAATGAGGACGTGCTGCTGAGCACGTTTCCCGAATAGCCGGCCATCGGTATTTTTCGCCACGTCATCCTCTCCGCAGGTGCGACTCGGTCAATCATCGATCCACTGCGGATTACACACTTCTATGGTTAACAAGCGCTTATTCAGGCGCTGCTTGTCGCGGTCAGCGACCGATAGAAAGAGGGGGTGAGGCCTGCCTCGGCTCGCGCGATATCGTTGAACGGTGCCTTCAACGAGCCGCGGAAATTGGAGCGCACGAGTTGCTGGAACGTGGCGGCCGGGTCCTTCCTCTGGCGGGAACACAGGAAGCGGAACCACTTGGCGCCGATCGCCACGTGCCCCTTTTCGTCGTTGTAGATGACGTCGAGGATTGCGGCCGTCTCGCTGTCGCCGCTTTCGCGCATCTTCGCCTGCAGGGAAGGCGTGACATCCAGACCTCGTGCTTCCAGGATCAACGGCACGACCGCAAGCCGGGCGGTCAGGTCGTTCCGGGTGGAGTGCGCCGCCTGCCACAGGCCGTCATGAGCAGGCATGTCGCCATAGTCGGCACCCAGGCTGTTCAGTCGTTCCCGCACCATCCGAAAATGCTTCGCCTCCTCGAAGGCGACTTGCATCCAGCCATCGAAGAAGGAGTTCGGCACTGGTTCAGTTGCGAAGCGGGCAACGATATCAAGTGCGAGATCAACGGCATTGAGCTCGATGTGAGCGATGGCGTGCAGGGTCGCTATACGGCCCTGAACTGTGTGCAGGGACCGCTTCCCGACGGCTTTCGGCGGGACGAGTTCTGGCTTTTCCGGCCGACCCGGTCGCTCCGGGATGGGCGGGTCCAGAGGTGATCGCAACGAGAGCCGGCGGTCGAACCAGCGGCTTGCGGCCTCCTGCGCGATGCGGGTCTTTGCATCCAGGTTGGAAGCAAGGATCGCAGTGATCGCGCCGCCGCGAAGGGAGGTGAGTGACGGTTCGCTTTCCATGATCCCCTCAGCCCTCGGCTGACAACGTCTTGAGCGTAGCCAGCACGTCCTCGGCATGGTCCTTTACCTTCACCCTCGACCAGACTCTGGCGATCCTGCCGGCTGTGTCGATGAGGAAAGTGGTGCGTTCCACGCCCATGTAACTACGTCCATACATGGTCTTTTCCTTCCAGACGCCATACCGGACGGCAAGAGCGGTATCCTCGTCCGAAGCGAGGATGATGGAAAGGTGATGCTTCCGGGCGAACTTGTCGTGCTTCCTGACGCTGTCTGGAGAGACGCCGATGACGACGGCGCCCATCTCTTCAAACTGTGGCAGGAGCTGGGTGAACGCGAGGGCTTGCGACGTACAAGCCGGCGTGTCGTCTTTGGGATAAAAATACAGAACGACGGGCCGGCCGGAAAAGCCGCGGAGCGACACGGTACCACCACCGCTGACAGCAATATCGAAGTCTGGGGCAATGTCGCCAGGAACCAACTCGGACATGGATTTTCTTTCTTTCGCCAGGATATGGAGTGATTGTTGCCGCAATCGGTATATAGTGGCGCCGACGGCGTCCAGAGCTTGCGCGAGAGCACGGAAAGACAGATATCGACCTAATGGCGGAAATTCGGGGTGAAAGGATCAGGTTCGACCGCAAGGATGTCGTGCCCCTGCACGAGCTCCCCTCTGCCCAGGCGGAAGACCCGATCATCGTCCATTGCCCGCCTCCCCGCACCCGCACGATAAGACTAGCCAGAACGATTGTCCTGTTTCTGATGCTGATGGTTGTCGCAATCGGCAGCGCCGTATTCGCCATAGAGGGTGGAGCGGTGGACGGCGCACTCTCGGCGCGGGCGCAGGAAGCCCTCAATGATGCGATCGGCCCACGCTACGTTGCCGCCGTCGGCTCGACCGCGATTCGCTTTGACTCCGCCTTCCGCTTGGCGCTCGAAGCACGCAACGTCGATATCGTTGAGCAGGCGACGGGGCAGCATTTGAGCCGCGCGGGCGCCCTGCGCATGGCGATCGATCCGCTAGCTCTGATTGCCGGCCGCGTGTCCATACGACATATGGAGGCGGAAGACATTCGGCTTGAGACGGCGCAGCTTCCGTCCGGCGACCCCTTGCCTTTGTCAAAAGTGCGCGTCGACAGCGTGCCGGGGCTTCTGGAGCAGGCTTTTCAACGCCTCGACGAGGTTCGCGGACTGATCGCGCGCACTGGGACGGGCTCCGTCACGATATCGGGCATTCAGGTTGTTTTGCCTGCTGCGCCTGGACGGAAGCTTACCACCCTGATTGTCGAGAACCTCGACCTCAGCCGCAGCAGCGAGGGGGAGATCGAGGTGAATGGAACCATCAGGCTGAACGACCGCAAGGCCGTGCTGCAGGCCGCGTCCAAGACGGTCGACGGTGTGACCGCTTCCTTGTCGGCCAAGCTTGCGGGCCTTGAGGTGACGCCGTTCCTGCTGCAGCGGGCGGCGGATGGGGCACCCCGCGAGGGACTGGAGGGGTTCGTGGACCTCGACCTTGCCGCGGTCCGATCGCGGGAGACGACGAGGCCGTCGATGACCGCAACCCTGCGTCATTCGCCAGGGCATTTCTACTTCGACGGCCTGCAGCAGCCCCTCACCGGGGCTGTCATCAACATAGCTTATGACTTCACGAAGAACACGGTCGAGCTGCTCCAGTCGGAGGCGCGTTTCGGCCCCACGGTCCTGCCCTTCACCGGTGCGGTGATCGATCTCAACCGGCTTGATCCCGCAGACAGTCGTGTCGGCTTCGGTCTGGACCTGCTGATCAGCGGAGGAACCGCGGTCGGCGCGACTGAGAGCGAGCAGCCAGCCCAGTTCGACCTGAAGGCTACCGGCCGTTACCTCCCCCTTGAGCGCGAGTTGCAGTTCGACGAAATGGGGGTTTCGAGCCCGCTCGGCCTGATGGCCGGCGCATTGAGGATCCGCTTCGGGGAGGAGTCGCCGGAAATCAGCTTCGGAGCGCAGTTGCCGCAGATGCAAGTGACCGGGGTCAAGCAGTTGTGGCCTTTCTGGATGGCCAGGAACCCGCGCGCGTGGGTGATGGACAACCTGTTCGGCGGGACGGTCACGAATGGCTCCATAGCCGTCTTCATTCCCGCTGGGCGGATGAAGGGACCGGGCGTTCCGATGGAGCTTGACCGCAACGAGTTGCAGATCAGTTTCGATCTGACGAATGCGCGGATGAACCTGCCCGGTGACATCCCTCCGTTACGCGACATCAATGGCCGGTTCGACCTGAAGGGGGAGGCACTGTCGGTCGACGTCGGCCAGGCCGCATCCTTCTTCCCGTCGGGGAAGTCCGTCACCGTGGAAGGCGGACGCTTTTCCATTCCCTCCACTTATGCGAAGCCGCTGATGGCGGACCTCACGCTGAGGCTCTCCGGAGCGGCCGACGCGGTGACCGAACTGGTCGACTTCTCCCCGATCAACGCGCTGAAGGGCACGGGATTCGGGCCCGGCGATTTTTCCGGCAAGGCTCGCGTCGACCTCAGTGCGCGCATGGGGCTGATCAAGGCCCACGCGCCGCCAAAGCCGACCTGGAATGCCCATGTCGAGCTGGACGACGTGGATCTTCGCCCGGAATTCTCCGGTCACCGGATCGGTGGGCTTTCCGGTACGCTTGACGTGGACACCGAGGTCGCCCGCATCAACGCCACGGGAACAGTCAATGGAGTTGAGGCTGACTTCATGCTGGTGGAACCGGTCAACAGGGCGTCCCCCATCAAGCGGGAACGGGTCGTCAAGGCGGTGCTGGGCAATGAGCAGCGCGAGAAACTGGTGCCGGGACTTTCAGATATCATCGAAGGCTCGATGTCAGTCCAGTGGACCTGGATCGACGAAAGGCGCCAGGCCGTGGCGCTCGATCTGAGCCGGGCAACCTTGTCGGTTCCGTGGCTGGGGTGGACGAAGGGTGGTGGTATCCCGGCGAAGGCACGGTTTGACCTCCTCGAGGACGATGGTCGAACTGAACTTCGGGACTTCGAACTCACAGGTGACGGCTTCGGAGCGAAAGGAACGCTGTCGCTCAACGGCGATAAACTTGCTTCGGCAGAATTTTCCCGTGTCCAGCTTTCTCCACTGGACAACTATGCGGTGGCCGTCTCACGCGCAAAAGGTGGATTCGACATATCGCTTGCAGGCTCTGCAATGGATATCCGCCCCGTCATCACCCAACTGAGGAAAGGCGACGACGATCGTCGCGGTGCGGGCGCGGACAAGGACGGCGACACGGCAACCGTCCGTGCCAAGATCGAACGATTGATCGGATTCAACGACCAGGCGCTTTCCAACGTCTCCTTTCTATTCTCGAGCCGGAAAGGCAACATCGCGGCAGCCGACTTTTCCGGCGTGACGAACAATGGTCAGGCCGTCCTAAGCGAAATGAGCGGCGGGCAGACCATCTCAATTACCAGCACAGACGCGGGGTCTCTCAGTCGATTCCTGAACTTGTACAGCAACATGAGGGGAGGGCTGCTGAACCTGAAGCTCAAACCGCAGGGTACTGCCTGGTCGGGATCTCTCGATGTCCGCAACTTCGCCCTCGTCAACGAAAGCAAATTGCAGTCACTGATGTCGACGCAAGATGGGGAGGGACGTAGCCTGAACTCCGCGACGCGACGGAATATTGACGTCTCTTCCGCGAAATTCCAAAGAGGCTTCGCCAGCATCCTGTACCGTGATGGTTCGTTGACCGTGGAGAACGGCGTTGTTCGCGGTGAACAGATCGGCGCGACCTTCCAGGGGCTTGTGCGCAGCGCCAAAGGCAACATGGCCATGACTGGCACATTCATGCCTGCTTACGGATTGAACCGGTTGTTCGGAGAACTGCCGTTGATCGGTGCCATCCTTGGCAATGGTCGCGATCGCGGGCTTGTCGGGATTACCTTCAAGCTGGAAGGTCCCTTCGAAAAGCCGCGGCTGACAGTCAATCCCCTGTCGCTGATCGCCCCGGGGATCTTCCGACAGATCTTCGAATTCCAGAAGGGCCGCGTCTTGCCACGCGGCCCTAC
>JAEYTV010000321.1 GCA_023433855.1 Pseudomonadota bacterium
CGAGAATTGACATTCTTGCGGTCCTTCCAGATTAGGCTTCGATCGCTGCGACGATTTTCTTCGCCGCATCGTCAAGGTCGTCAGCCGCAGTGATCGCAAGGCCGGACTCGTTCAGGATCTTCTTGCCAAGCTCGACATTGGTGCCTTCGAGCCTCACGACAAGCGGCACCTTGAGGCCGACTTCCTGCACGGCGGCAACAACGCCTTCGGCAATCACGTCGCAGCGCATGATGCCGCCGAAGATGTTTACGAGAATGCCTTCGACCTTCGGGTCGGCGGTGATGATCTTGAAGGCCGCAGCCACCTTCTCCTTGCCGGCGCCGCCGCCGACGTCGCAGAAGTTCGCCGGCTCCTTGCCGTAGAGCTTGATGATGTCCATCGTCGCCATGGCAAGGCCTGCGCCGTTGACCATGCAGCCGATATTGCCGTCGAGGGCAACATAAGCGAGGTCCCATTTGGAAGCCTCGATCTCCTTGGCGTCCTCTTCGGTCTCGTCGCGCAGCGCCTTCACGTCGTCGTGGCGGAACAGCGCGTTACCGTCGAAGGAAACCTTGGCGTCAAGCACGCGCAGATGGCCATTGGTCATGACGATCAACGGGTTGATTTCGAGAAGCGACATGTCCTTCTCGCTGAAGGCCTTGTAGAGGATCGGGAAGAGGGACTTCGCGTCCTCGGCAGCAGCACCCGTCAGTTCGAGGGCCTTGGAGATCTTCGCCACGTCGTCGGCGGTGACGCCTGCTTCCGGATCGATGTCAATCGTGTGGATCTTCTCCGGCGTGTCGTGAGCAACGGCCTCGATGTCCATGCCGCCTTCCGTGGACACCACGAAAGCAACGCGCCCGACCGACCTGTCGACGAGCAGCGAGCAGTAGAGCTCGCGGTCGATGTCGGCGCCGTCTTCGATGTAGAGGCGATTGACCTGCTTGCCCGCCTCTCCGGTCTGCGCCGTCACCAGCGTGTTGCCGAGCATTTCCTTCACATTGGCGACGACTTCGTCGACCGACTTTGCGAGACGGACACCGCCCTTGGCATCGGGGCCGAGTTCCTTGAACTTGCCCTTGCCGCGACCGCCGGCATGAATCTGGCTCTTGACCACGTAGAGCGGACCGGGGAGCGACTTCGCGGCGGCTTCGGCCTCTTCGACCTTCATGATGGCCACGCCTTCCGCGACCGGCGCACCGTAGCTCTTCAGCAGAGCCTTGGCCTGGTATTCATGGATATTCATGTGGTCTGCCCCTGTTTCGGATTACTTCAGCGACGGCGCGATGTTGATGCAGGCTTCGCAGAGGCCGGCGACGGCACCGACGGATTTCTGGAAGGCAGCCTCTTCTTCCTTGTTGAACTCGACCTCCACGATGCGCTCGACTCCGCCGGCACCAAGGACGACCGGGACGCCGACATACATGTCCTTGACGCCATACTGGCCGGTGAGATGGGCGGCCACCGGCAACACGCGCTTCTTGTCCTTGAGATACGATTCGGCCATCTCGATCGCCGAGGCGGCCGGTGCGTAATAGGCGGAGCCGGTCTTGAGCAAGCCGACGATTTCCGCGCCGCCGTCGCGGGTGCGCTGGATAATCTGCTCGAGGCGCTCCTTGGTCGTCCACCCCATCTTGACCAGATCGGTCAGCGGCACGCCGGCAACCGTCGAATAACGCGCAAGCGGCACCATCGTGTCGCCGTGACCACCGAGAACGAACGCCGTCACATCCTGGACGGAAACGTTGAGTTCTTCGGCAATGAACAGGCGGAAGCGTGCGGAGTCGAGAACGCCCGCCATGCCGACGACCATATTCTTCGGCAGGCCGGAGAACTTCTGGAGCGCCCAGACCATCGCGTCGAGCGGATTGGTGATGCAGATCACGAAGGCATTCGGCGCATATTTCTTGATGCCGGCACCAACCTGCTCCATGACCTTGAGGTTGATGCCGAGCAGGTCATCGCGGCTCATGCCCGGCTTGCGGGCGACACCGGCGGTCACGATGCAGACGTCCGCGCCCTCGATGGCTGAATAATCGCTGGCGCCGGAAAGCCTGGCGTTGAAACCTTCGACGGGCCCGGACTGAGCGATGTCAAGGCCCTTCCCCTGCGGGATACCGTCCGCGATGTCGAAGAGAACGACGTCGCCCAGCTCCTTGAGGCTGGCGAGATGCGCCAGCGTGCCACCGATCATACCAGAACCAATAAGTGCGATCTTCTTGCGCGCCATCGAAAAGCTTCCTTTCGAGATCTGAGTCCAAGGCAGACTGGGCAGACCTGCCACCGTTAGCAGATCGCATAGCGCCATCGCGCAAAAATGGCAACCGGTTATTTGGCATCCAGTTTTTTCAATCGGTTAGATGATGATTTTCTTACGTAAACGTAAGATAATATGGAGCTAGATCACGCCGTCCGCCGTTTTTCCTGGTGCAGGGCCAGATAGTCGGCACTGCGCATTTCAAACAGACGTGAAACCGTCCGGTCGAACTCGAACCCCTCTGCACCGCGGCGCTCCAGAAGGATATTCTCCGGCGTTGTTGACGCAGAAACGTAAAGACGCACCGAATTGTCGTACAGGGCGTCCACGAGGTTGATCAGTCTCTTTGTTTCGTTTCGCTTCTCGGGTCCGAGTTGCGGCACATGCTCGACGAAGACAGCATCGAAGCGATCAGCGATTTCCAGGTAATCCGAGGCGGCAAGGGGCTTGCCGCATATGTCGGCAAAGTCAAAGCGCGCCGCCCGTCCGGCCGCGGCAGGCACGTGGATGCTCCTTCCCTTTATCCGAATGTCGACGGCTTCTGCCCTGCGTCCCTCCGTCACCTGGTTCCAGGCGGCCTCCATGGCTGCATCGGCCCTGGCATCTAGCGGCGTGATATAAACCGGAAGCGATGCAAGCTTCTGCATCCGGTAGTCGGTCGGCGAATCCAGCGTGACAACGTCGACATACCTTCGCAGGAGACTGATGAAAGGCAGGAAAAGACCGCGATTGAGCCCGTCCCTGTAGAGGTTTTCCGGCGCCACGTTGGAGGTCGCGACCAACACGCAGCCAAGGTTGAAAAGCTCGGTGAACAGCCGCGCCAGGATCATCGCGTCGGTGATATCCGTCACCGAGAACTCGTCGAAACAGAGGATCTCGGCCTCTGCGAAGAGTGCGGCGGCCACAGGAGGCACAGGGTCTGCCTCCCGAGTCTCGCCACGCTTGAGCTTCTGGCGGTGGGCATGGATGCGGTTGTGCACATCTGCCATGAACTCATGAAAGTGGGCCCGGCGCTTCCGCTCCACGGGGACCTTCTTGAAGAACATGTCCATCAGCATGGTCTTGCCACGCCCGACGCTTCCATGGACGTAGAGACCCCGGATCTCCCTTGGGCGACCACCCCCCTTGTGGAACAACCAGCCGAGCGCGCTCTTCTTTTTCGCCGGTTTCGTCTCACGCAGGCATGTCAGGACGTGATCGAGCTTGGCGGCGACCTCGAGCTGAGCCGCATCGGCCGTCAGGATCCCGGATGCGGTCAGCGCCTTCAGCTCTTCGCCGACGCTCTTTGTGTATTGGGGAACGGGTTCCAAGTGCCGCCCTCAGTCCGACCGTTAGCGGCTGAGGCTGACTGATGCCCCGGAGTTGAGGGTGCCGTCGTAGCGGTTTTCGGCGGTCTTGTAGACACGGCCCAGGATGTCTCCTGACCGGTTCTTGAACTGGACCATCTTTCCGGAGACTTCCCAGGATCCCATGGTGGTGAGTTCGCCGGCACAACCCCGCGTGCCGCCGCGTGACCCGCTGCCAAGATTGGTCAGCGTCAGGAACATGTCGCAGGACTGCCCGGCATTAGAGACACGCCAGTTACCGACCATCGCTTCCTTCTTGATGTCGAGCGCGCTCGCCGGAGCGGGACCGTTCGGATCGAGTGCCGCCATGTTCTGGCTGCCGGCGGGTGCGGTTGGGAACTGCGATGAATCAGCTGGTCCGGGCGGCGGCAGTTGCCCCCCCTGGACGGAAGGTACGGGCTGCGCCTGCAGCGGGGCAGGTTGAGACGGTAGATCGTTATAGGGGCTGTAGGAGGTGCGTTGGCAACCCGCGAGCGCCAAGGCAAGAACAACACCTGTAGCCACATATCGAAACTGCATCATCTAACTCCCGCGTTCAGTCGGTACGTGCCGTCAATGCCACTCAATCGAAACCGGATTATCGTATACCGATTTGGTTAATCAAGTCGTACCGGTCCGTTCGACGATCTATCGAACCCGCGGGCTACATAATGCCTCATTCACATTAGGCAAGCCGATAAAAGCTGCCGAATCC
>JAEYTV010000339.1 GCA_023433855.1 Pseudomonadota bacterium
GATAGGGAACAAGGCTCGTCATCGTCGCCAGAAGGATGATGAACGTAAATTGCTCGACGAGACCCCGCTGAAAGTTGAGCGTGATCAGGATCGTTGACAGCAGGCTTGAGGCGATCAGTGCGTTGGCGGGCGCGCCAGCCTTGGTGGTCTTGGCCAAAACCTTTGGGAACACGCCGTTCCGGGCTGCGCCGTAGGGAACTTGACCAGCCAGCAGAGTGAAACCGTTCAAGGTGCCGAACGTCGATACTATGGCGCCACCCGCGATGATCGCTGCCCCGGGCGTACCCCACAGTCGTTCGGCCACCACCGCAAGCGGAGCGGTTGAAGCACTCAGTTCCGCGAGCGGCACCGTCCCGAACGCCACGATGGTGATGAGGATGTAGATGCTCGCCACGAAGCAGGTTCCCACCAGCGTCGCCAGGGGGATCGTCCGTCCGGGATCTTCGACGGCTTCCGCGGGGACCGTCGCCGACTCCAGACCAAGGAAGGCCCAAAGCGTCAGGGCGCAGCAGGCGGCGATGGCCGATAGCGGTTCCATGCCCGTCGGATTAACGGGGGACAGCCGGGACATATCGACATTTGCGACGCCGACGACGAGGAGGGCGAGAAGCGGCAGCAACTTCAGGAGGGTCGCGCCGACCTGTACGGCCCCGGCGAAACCGACGCCGTACATATTCACGAGTGCAACGGACCAGAGTACCGACAGGGCTACTACGAGAGCCACCGGTCCGCCGGACGCTGCCGGCACGAAATGCGCGAGATAGCCGGTGAAGGCGACGGCCACCCCGGCATTGCCAGCCCAAAGAGCGATCCAGTAGCCCCATGCAATCAGGAAGCCGGGGAATTCTCCAAAGCCGGCGCTCGTATAGATGTACGGACCGCCCGTGCCCGGTACCAAACGGGAAAGACGACCGAAGAGGATGGCAAGTGCGATAGCCCCGACCGACGTCGCGACCCAGGCGAAAATCGAGATCGGTCCGTAGAACGCGAGCGAAGCGGGAAGAAGAAAAATTCCTGACCCGATCATGTTTCCGACGACCAACGCCGTGCACGCAGAGACGCCAAGCCTCCTTGCAGTGTCTCGTTGATGCACCATAAGCATGCTCCCTCAGAACGGGCTGATTGTGCCGGTCCAAATCAAGTACAGGGCCAGGATAGCGAGGCCGAGTATGACGATCGCGACGAGCAGATCGACGCCGGCAAAGGCACGCACGTTCCTCTGACGACAGGCGATGGCGTAGACGATGAGGCCCGGCGCAAAGAGCAGCATCGCCATCAGGAGAAATTGCAGTCCTGCCGCATAGACAAGCCAGAGGCCGTAGAGCGTCGCCAGCCCGCCGACGATGATGTCGCGGCGGCGTTGTCTGCTCTGTCCTTCATAGCTCTCGCCGCTCAATGCGAGCTTCAGCGCATATGCGCCGGAGAAGACGTAAGGCGGAAGGATTGCCACCGAGGCGATGAAGTAGAAGAAGTTGTAGGCGTCCTGGGCAAAATAGGTGAGCAGCAGGAACGCCTGAATGCAGAGGTTCGTGACCCACAGCGAATTGGCCGGTGCGCCCCTGCTGTTCTCCTTGGCGAACCACCGGGGAAAGGTGCCGTCGTTGCCGCAGGTGTAGGGGATTTCGGCGCAGAGGAGCGTCCAGCTGAGGAACGCGCCGCCGACGGAGATTACCAGGCCGAGATTGATGAGCCCGGCGCCCCATGACCCGACTACGTGGGCGAGCACGCCGGCCATGGAAGGTACTTTCTGCCCTGCAAGTTCCGGCTGGTTCATGATGCCCGTCGACAGCAGAGAGACCAGCACATAGATCAGCAACGCGCCCAGGAAACCGAGGACAGTAGCCCGCCCCACGTCATGCCGGTTCGCGGCACGGCCCGAATAGACGCTGGCGCCCTCGATGCCAATGAACACCCAGAGGGTTACCAGCATGGTGCTCTTCACCTGATCCAGCAGGCTTCCGAGGCCCGGGCTGTCGGCAGTCGGGCGACCCATGTTGTCGAAAGCGGAGAGGAAAATGTCGAAGTTGAAGGCAATGATCACCAGCAGGATGAAGATCATGATGGGAACAAGCTTCGCAATGGTGGTGATGACGTTGATGAGGGCCGCTTCCTTGACGCCTCTCAGCACCAGGAAATGCACAGCCCAAAGAGCTAAGGAGGCGCCCAGAATGGACACGGTATTGTTGCCTTCGCCGAAGATCGGCGCGAAGTAGGAAAGCGCCGAGAATATCGCGACGGCGTAGGCGACGTTCCCGAGAAAGGCGCTGATCCAGTAGCCCCAGGCGCTGTTGAAGCCTATGAAATCGCCAAACCCCGCCTTGGCGTAGGCGTACGGCCCCGCATCAAGGTTGGGCTTTCGTAACGCCAGCCCCTGGTAGACGAAGGCAAGCATAAGCATGCCGATGCCGGTGATGATCCATCCGATGATAATCGCAAGTGGTGACGCGCCACGGGACATGTCGCTCGGGAGGTTGAATACCCCCCCGCCGATCATCGAACCTATAACAAGGCCGATCAGCGGGACCAGTGTAAGGTCTCCAGCCCGGGCTTTTACCGGCGCGCTTGCATTGCTGGAAGAGAAATCAGCCGGCAGGTCGGACATGGGCTGCTCCCATTGGACGAGTGTATTGTAGCTTTAGCTTGATGAAGGTGCGCTAATCTTCCCTCGTTGTAATTGCGTGCGGTCAATTCGCGCAACCTCGCCATATGTTAGCAGTCTGAAGCCCGTTGCTGTCTGCGCAGGCCTGCTTCCGTTGGATTCGTTGGGCCGTGCTGGGGTGAGCAAGAGGGAACAAGCGGCGTGCATGGCACGCGCCAACGAGCGCAACGCAGATCTCGCGAAGGGATCCAGGTATGGCAAACGGAACTTGCGACATTTGCGGCATCCGCCCCGCCGTCGTCCGTGCGCGGGTCGTTTCCAACGGGAAAACCGCAATCCTCGAATTGTGCGACGTCGATTACCGTCGGCTGAGCCGAAGCCAGGGCCACCCTGTCTCGCCGCTGGAGTCGCTTTTCAGTTCCAGAAGGGGAAGCCTGTTCGATGACTTCTTCGGCGATGATTTCTTCGGATCGGCTGGCCTTGCGGATGCCGACGAGGAGGAGGATGCCGGTGCGCCCGCGTCCCGTCGCGACACTAAGGGCGGACGCGCCGCCGGAAGCCTTGGCGAACGCCTAAGCAAGAACGCGGAGGAACTCCTTCAGGCTGCCGCGCGCCGTGCAAGCGAGAACGGAAGCAATGAGGTTGACACAGAGCATCTCCTGTATGCGTTGACGGAGAGTGACGTCGTCGCGACCATACTGAAGCAGTTCAAGCTGTCGGTCGACGACCTGCGTCGCCAGATCGAGGAACAGGAACCGAAGAGCGAACGCAAGAGCGAGGGCGAAGCGGTCGGGGTGAGCCCACGCGTCAAGGATGCCCTGTCGCGGGCCCTGCAGGCCTCGGCGGAGATGGGCCATTCCTATGTCGGCCCGGAGCACCTCCTGGTCGGCCTCCTGGAAGAGGGTGAGGGCATCGCTGCAGATATCCTGCGCGGGTACGGCCTCACGTCCCAGGCCG
>JAEYTV010000366.1 GCA_023433855.1 Pseudomonadota bacterium
GTTCAAGATCAACCAGATGGTGGAGAAGCCCGCCCAGGGTACGGCGCCGTCCAATCTTTACATCAACGGCCGCTACATCCTTCAGCCAGAAATCTTCAAGATCCTGGAGACCCAGGAACGCGGTGCCGGGAACGAGATCCAGCTGACCGACGGAATGCTGACATTGCTGGAGCGGCAGGAATTTGCGGCCTATCCCTTCAAGGGGGAGACTTACGACTGCGGCGCCAAGGATGGTTTCATCCTGGCCAACCTGGCATTTGCCCTGCGACGGGCGGATATCCGTCCGGCAATCGAGGAGCCGCTGAAGGCGCTGGTGGATGGGCTGAAATAAAGCCCGGAACGTGCATGGAACGACCCCGGGCGAGCTCCCCGGGGTCTCTTGGACCTCAGCGCTTGACTGTCAGGCCAAGGCCCGCCCGAAGGATTCGTTCGTCAGACCCGCCGCCGTTGGCCCGCTCGTATTCCACGTCTGCAGTCAGATCGAGGTAGCGATTGACGCCCCAGGTGAGGCCTGCTCCCGCAACCCAGACGGTTTCGTTATCGGTGCCCCCGGCAAAGTCGCGAAGGGTGGAGCCGCCCGTCAGACGCGCAACGACATTGTCACGCAGTTCATGGGCGATCTCCGCCGTCGCTTGATACTCGACCCAGCCACTCTGGCCAGGGGTCGTTGAATCCTGGACAGTGGTCCGAAGACCGAGATTGACGTCGGTCCCCCGACGCGGCGACCATATCGCGTTACCATCGAAAGTGACGGCGTCTACCGATTTCAACCGGCGGTCTTCGTAGTTGACGATCTCGTAGCCGGTGCCGATTTCACCGCGCAGTTTCTCGCCGAGATCGAATTCGACGCCCGTCCGTGCTGCGTAGCTCTGGGAGGATCGGGCATAACCTGCATTGTCGCGTTTCCGATCATAGAAGCTATGGCCCGTCGCCACCTCAACGAAGGGAACAAGGGCAGGGGACAGTTCGTACCCGAGGCGCAGACGGCCGTCGACGCTGGTGCGATCACGATCGTTCATGCTGACGGTGGTGCCGTCGGCCAGTTCCGCATCGGTGTAGATGGCGCGCGACAGATCCACGGCCGCAGTACTGCGGATCTTGCCTGCGGCTCGCTGAATTGAAAGCCCGCCGGTAAATTCATGGACACCCGACTGCGTGGCTGCACCGCCAATCGCGTTCGGATCGTAGTCATCCTCGCGCGTGAAACTGTATCCGCCGGTGATGTGGGCCACCGTTTCGTCGGAAAGATCGAGCCGCAAGTCCGCGCCTATCTCCGCCTCCGGTTCCACGTCTTCCTGGCCGCCGCGGAAGTTGCGCTCGAACGTACCTTCGCCGATGATCGTCAGCGAATGACGCGACCAATCTGAAGACAGGGAACCCCGGATACCGGTGGTCAGATAATCTCGACGTCGCTCGGATCCGCCGGAACGCCGGGTCTCGCTGTCTATACTCTGGCTGACGGAGGGGCGAAGCAGAAAGCTGCCGAGGCGAATGCCCGTCGGATCATCCAGTTGCCGCGGTTGTTCCTGCCCATCGATCGGTTCTGCACCGGGATCTAGTGGCTGTTCGAAGGGCTGGTTCAGGTCTTCCGCATAAGGCTGCTCCTGGATCGTCTCCACGGATGTCCCAGGTATCGCTGACGTGATGACCTCCGCCCCGGGGGGCGCCCGACGATCAGAAGCGTTCACGACACTCGACGTTTCGTCTCCGGCTGTCGTCCGAGCGAGTGCCGCGGTGGATGAAACGATACGGGAACCGGCTGCTGAGGGTAGAGATCCGCCGGCCGGCGGAACGACGTCCTGCGTCTGGCCATCCATGGGAAAGGCCAACATGGAACCGGCAAGAAGCAAGCGGGCAGCCGTGCGGCGGCGCTTGCGCGTCTTGCCTCTGTTCATGGTGGTCATCATAGGTTTGCCTGGCGGTGGGAATGCTTACCCGAGGGTAAAGGTGCGTAGTTAATGTTTGGTTGCTGCGGCATCCCCCAGCCCAAACATGGCTGCGACAGCCCGAACCCGGTGGACTTGCCGGTTGAAAAAAGGTAAGTCATCGCGATGATCAAGAGAGCGCTTCAACTCGTCGAACATGATGTCGTCGACTCTGCCTTGAGGACGATTTCCTTCGGGAAACAGGGACTCAACGCCCTGGAATCTGCGCTCCAGAATGGTCTGGGCGACAGCTTCCGACAGGCTGTGAGGGTCATCGGCGAAATCGATGGCCGGGTGATCGTCACAGGTATCGGCAAGAGCGGCCATATTGGCCGAAAAATTGCTGCAAGCCTTGCGTCGACTGGCACACCTGCCTTTTTTGTTCATCCGGTGGAAGCCAACCATGGCGATCTCGGCATGATTGGTCCCGGAGACGTCGTGCTTGCCCTGTCGTGGAGTGGGGAAACGGCCGAACTTCAGGGGATCGTCTCATTCACCCGGCGGTTCTCCATCCCGCTGATCGCAATTACGTCCGGGGCACTTTCGACGCTCGCTCGCGAGGCGGACATCGTGCTTTTGCTTCCCAAGGAGCAGGAAGCCTGTCCACATGGTCTTGCTCCGACGACCTCCACACTGATGCAGCTTGCGATGGGCGACGCGCTGGCGGTCTCACTGCTGGAAGCCCGCGGGTTTTCGGCGACCGATTTTCGCGTCTATCATCCTGGCGGCAAGCTCGGCGCGATGCTTTCCCATGTCAGCGATGTCATGCATATCGGGGATCGCATCCCGCTGGTGAGAAAAGGCGTCTTGATGCCTGATGCTATCGATGAATTGTCGCGCAAGCGCTTCGGCTGCGTCGGCGTGATTGATGAGGATGGCCGCCTGTGCGGCGTTATCACCGACGGCGACATTGCCCGTCACCTCGATATCAACCTCCGCGAGGCGACCGTCGACGATGTGATGACTGTCGAGCCTAAGACGGTGCGCAAGGAAACCCTGGCGACGGCCGCGATGGCCCTCCTCAACAAGTATAGCATCGGCGCGCTGATCGTCGTCGACGACGACCGTCATCCGGTCGGCATCGTACATTTCCACGATCTTCTCCGCATCGGCGTCGCCTGAGGCGCCTAGACTTCTTCCACGACCAGATCCCGGCCGCTGGCGGCAACTACCTTCACGCGGGTTCCGGCCGGCAGATCGGGTCCCATCACAGGCCACCACGTATCGTCCAGCCGGATGCGTCCCCTTCCTTCGGCGATCGGCTCGTGCAGTGTGGAAGTGCGCCCGACCAGGCTCTCGCTGCGACGGTTGAGCAGGGGCTCGTCACTCGTATCCTTCCGCGCGGCATAAAAGCGGCGACCGGCGAGGGCGAAGCCGATGGAAAGAAACGCGAATAGCAGCAGCTGCAGTTGCCAGCTCCAGAACGCCACATCCCAGAGCAACAGCGATAATGCGCCAAGAACGATGGCCGCGGCGCCGATCCAGATCAGGAAGACGCCCGGGGCAGCGAGTTCGGCGGCAAGCAGCGCTAGCCCGAGGATCCACCAGCTCCAGGGGCCAAGATCGCCCACCAGTTCCTCAAACATTGCTTACGTCTCGGACTGGTGGGAGGAGGATTCAAACGGATTGACCGCCGGCCCGGCGCGAGGCGTCGTCACCGTGCGCTGCGCGACAGCCGGTCGAGGCGGAGCCGCCGGCGCGGGGCCATCTCCGAACACCTCCTTTGCGATTGCGCCGATCCCACCAAGCGAGCCTATGATAGCCGATGCCTCGAGCGGCATCAGAACGATCTTTGAATTCGTCGCCTTGCCAATCTCCACCAGGGCCTCGGTGTACTTTTGCGCAACGAAATAGTTGATTGCCTGAACGTCGCCAGCGGCGATCGCCTGCGAAACCGCATGGGTCGCCTTGGCTTCCGCCTCGGCCAGCCGCTCTCTTGCCTCTGCTTCGCGGAATGCGGCTTCCCGTTCCCCTTCAGCCTTCAGAACGGCCGCCTGCTTGGCGCCCTCGGCGCGAAGGATCTGCGCGTTGCGGGAACCTTCCGCCTCCAGAATCTGGGCACGTTTTTCCCGCTCGGCCTTCATCTGCCGCGCCATCGATTCCACCAGGTCGGCAGGCGGCTGAATATCCTTGATCTCCACGCGAGTGACCTTGATGCCCCAGGGCCCGACTGCTTCGTCAACCACGCGAAGAAGCCTCTCATTGATAACTTCACGGTTTGAGAGAAGTTCGTCGAGATCCATGGAGCCCATGACCGAACGGATATTCGTCATGGTGAGGTTCTGGATTGCGTTTTCCAGATTGGAGATCTGGTACGCAGCCTGGGCGGGGTTCAGTATCTGGTAAAAGGCGACAGCATCCGCCGAGACGCTCGCATTGTCCTTGGTAATGACCTCCTGGGTCGGAATATCGAGCACCTGTTCCATGACGTTCATCCGGGCCCCGACCCGTTCGATGAATGGTGTGATCAGGTTTAGTCCCGGCTGCAGGGTGCGCGTGTATCGGCCGAAGCGCTCCACCGTGTACTGA
>JAEYTV010000401.1 GCA_023433855.1 Pseudomonadota bacterium
GCGCGCAGCCCGGCTCGCTCGCTCCACTGATCGACTGCACGAAACAGATGGCGGGATTCTGGGAGAACAAGTTCGACGACCTCGAAGACCTGCTCAGAAGGATGGACCAATGAACGACACGACCGAAACCCGATCCGTCGCGGTCGAGCGGGATATTCCTTTCCCGCCGGAGAAGATCTGGCGTGCGCTCACGCAACCGCAGCTGATCGAGGAATGGCTGATGAAGAACGATTTCAGGCCGGAGGTCGGCCACCGCTTCAACCTCACCGGCGAATGGGGCGGGGTGCTGGACTGCGAGGTGCTCGCCGTCGAGCCGAACAGGACGCTCACCTACAGGTGGGATTTTTCGCATGAGGACGAGGCCTACGATTTGAAAAGCGTCGTGACCTTCACGCTTGTCCCGACGGAGAGCGGAACGCGCCTGCGCGTCGAGCAGTCGGGCTTCCGGCCGAACCAGAAACAGGCGTTCGGCGGGGCGAAGGCAGGATGGCGGGAGTTCCTCGCGAAACTGGAAGAGGTGCTGGCGCGGAAGGACTGACGTTCGGCCCGCAACCCCTCAAAATTTGTCCTGCCGGAAACCACTCGATTCCCTGGCAGATAGGCTCAACCGTTCAGCCAAAGAGGCAGTCGCCCATGAACATTCTCCTTTGGGTCCTTCAAGTCCTTCTCGCCATCCATACAGCGATCGGCGCGTTCTGGAAGTTTTCCAACCCCGCGCAGAACATGCCTTCGCTGAGCGCCCTGCCGCCCCCAGCCTGGCTGGCCTTGAGCGTCGTCGAACTCGCCTGCGTGGTCGGCCTGGTCATCCCGGCGCTCTACAAGCCGCTTGGCGTGCTTGCCCCAATCGCGGCTGTCATCATTGCCGCCGAGATGCTGCTCTTCTGCGCCCTGCACCTGGCGTCCGGCGATCCGAACCATGGCTCGCTGATCTATTGGCTTGTCGTGGCGGCCATATGCGCGTTCATTGCCTATGGCAGGTTCGTGCTGCATCCTCTCTAGGAGTTAAGATGACAGGTAAGGCCAAGCCCAAAGACGCGAAGCCCGTCCTCCTCTCGGGCGGCAATCCGCAGATCGCCAAGGGTTACGGCGATGAGCCGGTAAAGGCCTATATCGCGGCGATGCCGGAGTGGAAGCGCGACGTCGGCGAGCGACTGGACGCGATTATCGAGCGGGTTGTTCCCGGCGTGAAGAAGGCGGTGAAGTGGAATTCGCCCTTCTACGGCGTCGAGGACGACCGCTGGTTCCTCAGCTATCATGTCTTCGCGAAATACGTGAAGGTGACGTTTTTCCGGGGGGATCAACTCGACCCCATGCCTTCAGGCACGTCGAAGCATCCCGGCGTGCGCTATCTCGATATCTACGAGGGCAAGCTGGACGAAAAGCAGTTCGCGGATTGGGTGAAGCAGGCGAGCAAACTGCCGGGCGAGAAGTTGTGAGAATGCTCGGTCAGGGAACGCGGATGCTCCGGATCGGTTAATATCGGGGGCTTCTGAAAGGGAGGTTCACGTGGCCCACGAACAAGTCAACGTCCGCTACATGGTTCGCGACGTGCAGGCGTCGGTTAACTGGTATGTAGCGCATCTCGGGTTCGAGCAGATGTCAAACGCGGCGCCCGCTTTCGCCGATGTGAAGCGCGGAGCGCTCAGGCTGCTGTTGAGCGGAGAGAAAAGTTCGGCAGGCCGCCCGATGCCGGATGGGCGACGGCCAGAGCCCGGCGGCTGGAACCGGTTTGAGCTGGTGGTGGCTGACCTGGAGGCCGAGGTCGATAGGTTGCGAACCCGCGGCCTGAAATTCCGGAACGACATTGTGACGGGACCGGGAGGGTCGCAGATCCTTCTGGAAGACCCTTCCGGCAATGTGATCGAGTTGTTTCAACCCGCCGCACGCCACTGAGGGCTGTCGAGTACGGGATGCCAGGGCGGGAGATACGGACCTGCCTCCAACCGATCGGCGGCAAAATCAAGGAACTGGGCGCCGGGCGCGGCGAGATGTTTGCGCGGTTGCGCGCGATCGGAAGGCCGATCCGTCCCGCTACGCTTCCGGTTCAAAATCCTTCAGGGGAAACAGGTGGCGCATTGGCCGTGCTTCGTCCACCACCCGCTTGATCGACGGCCGCTCCAGCAAGCGCTTGCGGTAGGCATGCAGCGCTTCGTGCTGGCGCGGGATCGGATAACCCCAATGGGCATAGAAGAGCGCCGGGCCGGCCGAAATGTCGGCGAGGCCGAAAGTATCGTTGGCGGCCCATGTGCGGCCGGCCATCCAGCGCTCCAGCCAGGCATAGGTCTTGTCGAGCGTGGCCTTTGCTTCGGCGACCGCCAGCGCGTCCCGGCTGTCCCGTTCGCGGATCGCGTTCAGCACGATGCGGGTCAGCGGCGCCTGCACATAGTCGTCGAAGATACCGTCCATCTGCCGCGCCTCGATGGCCGCCTTGCGGTCTCCAGGCACCATGGGCGGCGCGGCGCCGTGGTGAAGGTCGAGATATTCGATGATCGCCGCCGACTCGATGACGATGCGGTCGCGGTCGACCAGAACCGGGAACTGGCCAGTCGGGGCGAGGCGGGCGATGGCTTCGGCGTTTTCTGGATGGTCCGGGTCAACCATGAGGAATTCGAACGGCACGCCGCGCTCGTAAAGCGCGATCGCCGCCTTCCAGTAGAAGGAAGCGAAAGGGTGGCCGTAGATTTTCAGCATCGATAGAATTCCCGTGACGATCCGTAGGACCGTGCATGAGCCGACAACTTCCTGCAAGGAGGAACGAATGCCACTGAAGGGCAAGACGACGGGCGAGGATGAAGATGCCTCCCGGCTGATCGACGCCAAGATCGCGGGACTCGGCGGCTGGCGGGGTGAGACGCTGGCGCGGCTACGGGCGATCATCAGGGAGGCTGACCCGCAAGTGGTCGAGACGGTGAAGTGGCGCAAGCCGTCGAATCCGTCGGGCGTTCCCGTGTGGGAGCATGACGGGATCATCTGCACCGGCGAGACCTACAAGGACAAGGTGAAGCTGACCTTCGACAAGGGTGCTTTTCTGGATGATCCGAAGAGGCTGTTCAATTCGAGCCTCGACGGCAAGCAGCGACGGGCGATCGATTTTTTCGAGGGCGGCAAGGTCGACGCGGCGGCGCTGAAGGCGCTGGTGCGGGCGGCGGTGAAGGCGAATGTGGGGAAGTAGACACCCTTCCTTCTCCCCTTGAGGGAGAAGGTGGATCGGCGCGTCAGCGCCGAGACGGATGAGGGGTAATCGTCAAGCTGGAACACCCCTCATCCGACCTCGCTTTCGCTTCGCTCAGCTCGGCCACCTTCTCCCTCAAGGGGAGAAGGGAGGGGGCCGCGCTCTATTACGACCACCCCACCCCGATCGCTGCGCGGATCGACCCTCCCCGAAAGGGGGAGGGTGGGCGGTGCAGCTATTCCTTCACGGCGCCGGTCATCGACGAGACGTAGTGCTCGACGAAGAAGGAATAGAGGATGACCACCGGCAGGGAGCCGATCAGCGCGCCAGCCATCAGCGCGCCCCACTCGTAGACGTCGGAGCGGACAAGCTCCGTCAGCACGCCGACCGGAACGGTCTTGTTCTCGGACGACTGGATGAAGGTCAGCGCATAGATGAACTCGTTCCACGACAGCGTGAAGGCGAAGATGCCGGCCGAGATCAGCCCCGGCACCGACAGCGGCAGGATGATCTTGGTCAGGATCTGCCAGCGCGTCGCCCCGTCCATCAGCGCGCACTCCTCCAGCTCGAAGGGGATCGCGCGGAAATAGCCCATGAGCAGCCAGGTGCAGAAGGGCACCAGGAAGGTCGGGTAGGTCAGGATCAGCGCGAAGGGCGTGTCGTAAAGGCCAAGGCGGAACACCATGACCGACAGTGGGATGAACAGGATCGACGGCGGCACGAGATAGGCGAGGAAAATGCCCAGTCCCACCTGTCGCGCCCCCGAGAATCGCAGCCGCTCGATGGCGTAGGCGGCGAAGACGGCGGCCACCAGCGACAGGAAGGTTGAGCCGACCGAGATCAGGATCGTGTTCCACAGCCAGCCCGGATAGGAGGTCTGGAACAGCAGGTAGCGGAAGTGCTCCAGCGTCGGTCCGATGACCCAGAACGGGCTGTAGTCGTTGAAATTGGTCATCTGCTCGTTCGGCTTCACCGCCGTGATGGCCATCCAGTAGAATGGAAAGAGCAGGACGAAGACGAAGATCAGCAGCGGCAGCCAGATCGTGACGATGCGGCTCGGCAGGCTCTGAAGGTAGCCCATGCCGCCTTCGTCGCCGGCGGTTGCCTTGGGGGTTTCGGTGATGGCCATCAGTCGCCTCCCCCCTGCTGCCATTTGCGGCGCTGAAGGCCGAAATAGGAGAACAGGATCGCCGCCAGCAGGAAGGGGATCATGGCGACCGCGATCGCCGCGCCCTCGCCGAGCTGGCCGCCCGAAATGCCGCGCTGGAACGACAGCGTCGCCATCAGGTGGGTGGCGTTGACCGGGCCGCCGCGCGTCAGCACGTAGATGAGCTGGAAGTCGGTGAAGGTGAACAGCACCGAAAACGTCATGGTGATGGCGATGATCGGCGTCAGCAGCGGCAGCGTCACCCAGCGGAAGAGCTGCCAGCGCGAGGCGCCGTCCAGCGTCGCGGCCTCGTAGAGCGACTGCGGGATCGTCTGCAGCCCGGCCAGCAGCGTGATCGCCACGAAGGGGATGCCGCGCCACACATTCGCGGCGATGACCGAAGCGCGCGCATTGGTGGCGTCGCCGAGGAAATTGATGTTGTGGTCGATCAGCCCGAGCTCGATCAGCGCCCAGGAGATGATCGAGAACTGCGCATCGTAGATC
>JAEYTV010000465.1 GCA_023433855.1 Pseudomonadota bacterium
CGCCATGGCAGCACTCGCCATCAGCACGCTCAGCGCGCCGACTGCAGCGGATGTGGTCAAATATTTCATGTAGCTGTCCTCCTCCAATGGGACGGTTCGCTTCTATGCGCGCGCCGTTGGAGGACAAACGCCAAGACCCCATGGCGATCATGGAGTCTTAACGGCGCGCAGCTCCTCCAGAATCGACGCAGCCCAGATCGACCTTGTTCCATCGGTTGAGCGCCCTTGCTCAACCGATGGAGCTAGCTTGATGTAGTCCTTGAAGGATGTCAAGTTGGGCCGATCGGGAAAAGGAAATCACTTGAGCGAACAGCCTCCAGATACAAGAAGACGCACGACGATCTACGATCTCGCATCGCTTGCCGGGGCGTCGCCGACAGCCGTCAGCTCCGTTCTGAACGGGACGTGGAGAAAACGGCGCATCAGCGCGTCTTTGGCAGAGAAGATCGCCCGCATCGCCGATGAGCAGGGCTACGCGCTGAACATGCAGGCCAGCGGGCTGCGCCGCGAAAAATCCAATCTCATCGGCATGATCGTCCCCAAATACGACAATCGCTATTTCGGTTCGATTGTCGAAAGTTTCGAATCGATGGCTCGCGACCGCGGGCTTTTCCCGATCATCACCTGTGCGCGGCGCGATGCCGATCTCGAGATCCAGGCGGCAAGGGAGATGATCTCGCACCAGGTCGACTGCATCATCGCGACCGGCGCTACGGATCCGGACCGTATCACCGAGTTGTGCATGAATTCCGGGGTACGGTCGTTGAATCTCGACTTGCCTGGCAAGCTTGCGCCTTCGGTCATCTCGGACAACCGGGGCGGGGCCAAGGCATTGGCTCTGCGCATACTCCAGGCCTCAAAGTCCGAGAGAAAGCCCGGCGAGGCGCTTCTCTACATCGGGGGACGGCCGACCGACCACAACACCGCCGAACGCATACAAGGATTTCGCGACGCCCATGCCGAACTGGGCCTTGAGGTGGATGAAGGATCGGTACTGGCACGCGGCTACTCGCCGGAGAAGGCTGAGAAGGCGCTCAGCGAATATGCTGATTGCCATGAGCGCATGCCCGCAGCTCTTTTTGTCAGCTCGACCATCACGCTCGAAGGCGTGGTGGGGTGGATTAAGACCAGCGGCAAGTATGGCGGTCGGCGCCCGCACATCGGCTGCTTCGATTGGGACCCACTGGGCTCGATACTGGACGAAAATATCGTCATGCTGAGACAGGACGTGCCAAGGATGCTCGATGAGCTGTTTCGACTGATTGCCGAGAAGCCGACAACCGCATCGTTGATCGAGATTCCAACTATCCTGGAGCGCGCGATATAGCGGCTTGGGAAGATTAGGCCGACCGCGACGAAATCCATCGCCACTAGGCTACGGCCGCCGAGCCCTTGCAGGGCGCGTCCCGTCAGAAGCAACGGCATGGTCGGGCTGACGGCACTAAGGATGCAGCCGAACCCGAACAAGATGGCGGCCATACTCATCGGCGTGCGCAGGCCGAAGCGCATTATCAGCAACGCGCTTGCCGCTCCCGCGACGATTGACCCGATCTCGTAGAGCGAGACGGACCAGCCCACCAAAGCGGCCCGCCGATCTCGGCCACGATGGAAGGGAGCATGGTGGCGACGATCAGGCTGTCGGCCGCGTGCAGTCAGACGGCCAGGCAAACCACGGCCAGAGATGCCGCATAAGGGCTTCCAAGAAACTCCCTCCATGACACGATGTCTGCGTGTCCTTCCCTGCCTCAGCGCCCATGTCCGCCATGACGGTCTGACGCGGCGGATCGAACTTCTCTTGGCGCTCCGCGACAAGATGGCGATGTGCATTGGCTTCGGATGCCTGAGCGTGAAACGACGGGAAGATCGATGTTGCGCCTCAGATCTGCCCTACGACTGTCCTCTCACTTTTGTGACTTTCTCGCACCGCCCTCTGGTACTGGCCGCGCAAAGCTTTTAGCTCTGGTCTCTCCTTGTTTTCCCATTGTTAGAGACGACGCATGGCCGAGCCCTCTCTATTCGCCCGCTTTGTTGCCCTTGTCGGCCAAGGCGCCGTTGTCATTCGTCATTCGGGAGATGGCTCGCGGGAGCCGGCATACGGCACTGCGCCGGTCATTCCGGTGGCCAAACCGCAGGGCAAGATACCGACCTTGAAGATGCCAACGGCCAAGGGCTGGGAGGGCGAGCATAAGCCAACGGCGGCCGCCGGGCTCAAGGTCAATGCCTTTGCGCGGGGTTTGGTGCATCCGCGCAATATGCATGTGCTGCCCAATGGCGATGTGCTGGTGGCTGAATCGATGGGCGAATCGGGAAACCCACGCACTTTGTTCGACTATGCCATGTCGGCCACGATGCAGCGGGCGCGCGCTTCTGGCGCCAGCCCCAACCGCGTGACGCTGCTGCGCGATGCCGACGGCGACGGAGTGGCCGAGGAAAGTCACGCCTATATCGAGAATGTGCGGCAGCCTTTCGGCATCGCGCTTGTCGGGGAGACGCTTTATGTCGGGGCCAGCGACGCGCTTCTGGCCTATCCCTACGAGGTGAGCGCGACCAGAATCACGAAGCCGGCAAGAAAGCTGATGGATCTGGTTCCTGGCGGGCATTGGACGCGTAATCTGATCGCCAGCAAGGACGGCACCAAGCTTTATGTGGCTGTGGGGTCACTGACCAATATCGGCGAGAACGGCATGGCGGCGGAAGAAAACCGCGCCTGCATTCATGAATATGATCTAGAATCGGGGCAGTCCCGTATCTTTGCCGGTGGATTGCGCAATCCTGTGGGCATGGCCTGGGAGCCCGAGGAAGGAATGCTCTGGACGGTTGTCAATGAGCGTGACGGGCTGGGCGATGAGACGCCGCCTGACTATTTGACGTCGGTGCGCGCCGGCGGGTTTTATGGCTGGCCCTACTGCTACTGGAACCGGGTGGTGGACGATAGGGTGCCGCAGGACGACGCCAAGTTGGCCTCGGCGCTGCAGCCCGATTATGCGCTGGGCGGGCATACAGCCTCACTGGGGCTTTGCTGGCTGCCCGACGGGACACTGCCGGGCTTTCCGGCGGGCATGGCCATCGGCCAACACGGGTCTTGGAACCGCTCCAAGCTCTCCGGCTATAAGCTCGCGTTCGTCGCCTTTGAGAATGGCAAGCCTGTGGGAGTGCCGCACGAAATTCTCACCGGTTTCTTGTCGGCGGACGAGAAGTATTCCTATGGTCGCCCGGTCGGGGTGGCATTGGCGGCCGACGGCGCGGTGTTGATGGCGGACGATGTGGGCGACGTCATCTGGCGCGTCACCGGCGCCTAAGAAGTGGGGCCGACTTTTGCCGTGGATTGGTGCCCGCCCTTATAGCGGACTGTCGGCAGGCGGCATCATACCGGCCGCGCCAAATGCCGGAGCGAGGCTCCAATCATGCGGTTATCGATTGGGGTAACGGCTGAGCCGTATGCCCCGCCCAAAAAAACGAAAAACTCGTATGCAATTGATCCGGCCGATGGTTGGCGGTCCGGCACTGATGGCGTTGCATGCAAGCCCCATCCAGAATCCGGACGCTTCACCATGATTTCCATGAAAACCATTGCAACGGGACTGCGCTTTCCCGAAGGCCCGATCGCCATGGACGACGGGTCCGTCATCCTCGTCGAGATCGAGGCGCGCACCTTAGTGCGCATAGGCGCCGACGGCGCGCGCAGCGTCATTGTTGAGCTCGAAGGTGGGCCGAACGGGGCGGCGCTTGGTCCAGACGGCAAGGTCTATGTCTGCAACAATGGCGGCTTCGCGTGGATCGAGGACGAAAAGGGCCTGCGCCCGCACGGCGCGCCGCAGGGCGATCCCGTTGGCTGGATCGAGCGGGTCGACCTTGCGACGGCTCGGGTCGAGCGGCTCTACGAGGGTGAGGGGCCGGTCAAGTTCCGTGGTCCCAACGACATCGTCTTCGACCGATCCGGCGGTTTCTGGTTCACCGACGCTGGAAAGGTGAACCCGCGCATGGTGCATCGGGGTGGCGTCTACTATGGCCGTATCGACGGATCGGCGCTGGTCGAGGCCATCCATCCGATGTGGCAGGCCAACGGCATCGGCCTGTCGCCGCAGGAAGACAGACTCTACGTCGCAGAAACCGTGACCGGCCGGCTCTGGGCTTTCGAGCTATTTCGACAGTAAGAACACGCTGCTCATGATGATCCTGACGGAGGTTGCCGCGGTTGCTGTCGACATCCTCGGTAATCCGCCGGAGGACGTCCGGAACGATCCGGCGGATCACCTGCGCTGGATGATCGAGACCCACATCCGCCTGACTGAAACGCTGCAGGCTTGGTTCGTCTTTGCTTTCATGGAGGCAAAGGCCTTTCCGCGGCCGGCCCGGCGGGTCGCGGTTGACAGCGAAGCGGCGACCGAGGGCATGTTCGCCGAGGTGCTGCGCCGCGGGCGCGACGAACGTCGCTTCAGCCTCGACAATCCCGAACTTACCGCCGCTCTCATCAAGCCGCTGCTTCAGGACTGGTATGTCAAGCGATCGAAATACCGGCGACGCAACACGACCATCGACGACTATATTGCTATTGTCAGCCATTTCGTTGAGACCGCGATCAAGGCCTGACGCTGCCATCAAAGCAATTCAGTGGGTTAGATGGGTCGCAAAGGTTCAGGGCAACCGTAGCGTGACTTCAAACCCGTCTCCCCGCGCGGGGACCGGTGAGGTGAATTGAAGCGTTCCGCCCATTTGACGCACAAGCATGTCGCTGATAGCGAGTCCGAGGCCTGAACCTTCGGCGGTGGACCGTCCTCGACGGAAGCGCACGGCCAATTGCTTCAGCTCCACGGCCGGCACGGCCTGTCCGCCATTCGCGATGGAAACTTTTCCGTTGCCGCCAACGATGATCTCGACAGGCGCCGTAGCATCTCCGTGCACAAGGGCGTTCTCGATGAGATTTCGGAATACGATCCCCAGCGCATCGACATCTACATTGCGCACGATCGGCTTGCCGCCGGAATGATCGGCATAGCGCACCCTCCCTGCGTAGTCGGGCTTTCGTTCGAAATCTTCTACCACCAGTTCAAGGATCGAGACGATGTCCGTGGGCTCGACGGCCAGTCCAATCCCGGATTCAGCGCGGGCAAGCTGGAGCAATTTTTCGGAGAGACGACCGAGCGAAGACAAGGTCTTCTCGATCTGACCGGCGCGAAGCTTTGACGGACCTTCGGGCAATTCTGCGAGGAGCAGTTGCGTCTGCGCCAGTGCGCCGGCAATAGGCGTGCGCAGTTCATGGGCGCTGTTCGACGCGAAAGCCCGTTCAGCATCCAAGGCTGTTCTCAGGCGCTCGAAAAGTCGATTGACCGAGATGCCTATTGCTTCCAGTTCGCGCGGAAGCCCGGCGATTGTCATGGGGGAAAGATTGGCTCCGTCGCGTGCGCCGATCTCGGTACTCAGCAACTCCACCGGTTTCAATGACCGGCGTACAAGGACCCAGATGATGAGCATGTTGAGCGGCGCCAGGAAAACCAACGGGATAAGCAGCGAGACGGCGCCCTCCCTCATCGCTTCGCTGCGATGCTCCAGTTGATCGGCTACTTGCAGGAAAAGCGTGCCGCTCACCGCCTCCTCGGTATAGATTCGGTTTTCTGCGGTGTCGTGAAATCCGCGCTTCAGCGGAGCGTCGAACGGTTCTCGTTGCGCGTCATGAGAACGCAGAAGCACGCGACCCTCACCATCCCGAACCTGATAGGTCAGGTATTCTTCCTCCCCTGCACTGCTTTTGGCCACGCTCGATGAGTCATTGAAGCTTTCACGCTGGAAGAGGTCGTTCACGACAAGCGGCATCAGACGCTGGGCGGTCTCCTGCAGCGCGCTGTCGAAGACCTCATCGAATTCCTCGCGCATCACAAGCGCGCCTATTCCGGCAGCGGCGACCCAGAACAGAATGGTCGCACAGGTCAGCCAAAGCATGAGCTTGCGTGTCATGGGCAGGCCGCTTTCATCTGTGGCCGAACCTGTACCCTACACCTCGAACGGTGGCTATGCGCTCGGCGCCGAGCTTTTTTCGCAGCCGGCTGATGTAGACCTCGACAGCGTTGCTTTCGATCTCCGCGCCAAACGCGTAGAGCGCCTCCTCGAGCTGCGTCTTGGACACCAGAAAACCCGGTCGGCGCAGCAGGCTGTCGAGGACCGACCATTCCCGAGCCGTCAGTTCGATGACCTTGCCGTCGAGTTCCACGTGCCGATCGGCAGGGCGTATCGTTAACGAATCGAAGGTCAATGACGGATTGGCATGATTGGTGTAGCGGCGCGCAACGGCGTGGATTCTGGCTGACAGTTCGCCGAGATCGAACGGCTTGACCAAATAGTCGTCCGCTCCTGCGTTCAGCCCTTCTATTCGGTCCGATATCTGGTCACGCGCCGTCAGCACGATGACCGGGGTTTCATCCGATCTGCGGCGCATCGCTTTAAGGAAGCTTACGCCATTACCGTCGGGCAGCTGAAGGTCGAGTAGAACCAACCCATAGGTCACCACGCCGGCGTATTCGTTGGCGGCGCCCAAGGTCTTGGCCCAATCAACGGCGTGTCCGTCGGCTGCGGCGTAGTCGCGAACTGCGCCGCCAATAGCTGCGTCGTCCTCGACAAGCAGGATTCTCATGCCGGGCCTTGCGGTTCGACGGTCGCTTTCAGGTTCATGTCAGGTTCGACTGTCACCACCGGCCGGGTCCTGCTGCGGAAGTCTCGTGAAGATCGCGCTTTGTCTCATTTTCGTGCCCACCATCATCGGCGCTGCGCTGGCCGGAGAGAAATGTGACGTGCCGGTATCCGAATGGCAACCGCGGGAAGCCTTGAAGGCAAAGCTAGAATCCGAGGGTTGGCATGTACAATCTATCAAAGCCAGGGACGGCTGCTACGAAGCAGACGCCGTTGACGGGCGGGGAACCACGGTCGACGCCTATTTCAACCCAAAGTCGCTCGAAAGCGTTGGTGGAAATGCTGTCGCGATTCGGGAATGAAGTCCCGCCTCGTTTCCCGGAGGCGGACTCGTTTCCGTCGATATCGGTAATCGTTCCCGTCTTTAACGAGATCGAGAGCCTGGACGCGCTTATCGGCGAGATCGTCACTGCAGCCTCGATAGCGCCTATCCGGGAGATCATCTACGTCGACGACGGCAGCACGGACGGTACGCTTCTTCAACTGCGGCTACAGATGCGCACCGTCGAGATGCTGCGCGTGGTCCGCCACCGCAGGCGCCTCGGGCAGTCGGCCGCATTTTTGTCGGGTGCTCGCGCCGCGACGCAGGAACTGCTGGTCTTCATGGATGGAGACCTGCAGAACGATCCGGCCGACATCGCCGAGCTCTACCGGTGTTTCATCGCCAACAAGGGCGGGTTCGATTTGGCAGTGCTTGGGCAGCGAGGTGTGCGCCAGGATGGCCTGCTGCGGCGCATATCCTCGCGCCTCGCCAACCGGCTGCGTTCCGCCGTGCTGAAAGACGGCACGAGAGACACCGGCTGCAGCCTCAAGCTTATCCGTCGCCGGGATTTCCTGGCGCTGCCATATTTTGATCACGTGCATCGCTTCCTGCCGGCAATGCTGCTCAGGAATGGCGTGAAGATCAGCCATGTCGACGTCTCGCACCGACCAAGACTGAACGGC
>JAEYTV010000473.1 GCA_023433855.1 Pseudomonadota bacterium
CGTCCGGGGTGATCTCGATGGCATGCAGCCCGGATGTCATCTCACCGGCCTTCACGTCATAGCCGAGCGCCTTCAGGGGCTCGGCGAACCTCTCCGCTTCCGTTCCGGCTTCGACCTCATAGGTGCCGAAGCGGTTGATGAGGTGAGGTTGCGCGACCACTTGCTCGATCGGCATGCTCCAGTCGACATACGCGATGAGCGCCTGCGCCACATAACCGATGATCTGGCTGCCGCCGGGCGAACCGATGGCGAGAAGCGGCTTGCCATCCTTCATGACGATCGTCGGAGCCATGGAGGAGCGGGGGCGCTTGCCGGGTTCAACGCGGTTGGCGACCGGCAGGCCACCGTCGCGGGTCTTGAACGAGAAATCGGTAAGCTCGTTGTTGAGCAGGAACCCGTTTGTCATGAGGTGCGAGCCGAAGCCGCTTTCGATCGTGGTCGTCATCGAAACGACATTGCCGTCCCCGTCGACAATAACGAAATGACTGGTCGATGGCAGTTCGATGGCCTCATCACGGCCAAAGAGCAGTGCGTGATCCCATTCTGGTTCGCCCGCCTTCACTTCATCGGGCCCAAGCGCCCTGTCGCCGTCAAGCAGCGCCGCCCGCTTGCCGAGGTAGTCCTTGTCAAGCAGGCCCTTGATCGGCAGAGGCACGAAATCTGTGTCGGCCACATACCGTTCCCGGTCCGCGAAGGCGAGGCGCTGTGCGTCGCCAATGATCCGCCAGCTTTCGACGTTCTGAGGACCGAGAGCCCTGACGTCGAAGTTCTCGATCATTCCAAGCGTCTGACCGATGGCAATTGCTCCAGACGAGGGTGGTCCCATGCCGCAGACCTCAAGAGCCCGATACTCAAAGCAGACCGGCTCGCGCTCCTTGACGCGATAGTTGGCCAGATCCGCGATCGCAAGCACCCCGGGATTGTCGGTTGCTTCCCGCACCGTCCTGACGATCGCCTCCGCGATCGGCCCCTTGTAGAACGCGTCGGCACCTCCCGTAGCGATCTCGCGGAGGGTCTTGGCATAGTCTGGGTTCTTCAACAGAGTGCCTGCCTTCAGCGGCGCGCCCGAAGCATCATAGAAGTAGCTGCGCGGCCCGTCGTACTTCTTCAGCCGATCGCCCGCGGCCGCAACCAGGGAAGCAAGGCGAGGGGAGACGGTGAACCCTTCGGTCGCAAGCTTTTCCGCCTGTTCGAAAAGGCTCGCCCAGTCCGCCTTACCGAAACGCTGGTGGGCGGCCTCCAGGAGACGAACCGTGCCCGGGGTGCCGACCGAGCGTCCCCCGACCACGGCGTCCAGGAACTTCAATGGTTGCCCTTGCTGATCGAGGAAGAGCTTCGGATTTGCTTCCATCGGCGCGGTCTCGCGACCGTCGAACGTGGTCAGTTTGCCCGATCCGGCATCGTAGTAGACAAGGAATGCTCCGCCCCCGAGCCCGGAGCTCTGGGGCTCGACGAGGCCGAGAACGGCCTGGACGGCTACCATCGCGTCGATCGCATTGCCCCCGTTGGCGATGACGTCGCGCCCGGCATTGGCGGCCAATGGGTTAGCGGCCGCCACCATGAAGCGTTTCGCCTCGACCCGCGTCGCTGCGCCCAGTCCGCTGGCGCGTTCCGGCGCAACGGTGTCGGACGCTTGTTGAGCCCGGACGGAACCGGTCTCCATAAGAAGTAACGTGGCAACGAGGATGGTGAGTGTCGCGCGCATTTGGCTTCTCCGCAGCTTGTCCCGGAGAAACCAGTCTGGGGCCTCGCCCAGAGAAGGACAAGGCCTTTCAGCGCCTCCCGAGCGCGACGAAGCGCTGAAGCGCCGCGACCTGATGGTCGATCCCTCTGTCGGCGACATTCTCTTCGTTCAGTGATCGGTCAACGGCAGGAACGATGGAGACTTCGCTACCGGTATGCACGGCGCTGCGGTCTCGACCGCTTTCCTTGGCCGCATAAAGCGCACGATCGGCGGCGCTGAGCAGAAGGTCAAGATCGGCCTCATGCGCATTGGCGATCGCGATACCGACGCTGACGGTGACCCGGAGGCTCTGGTCTCCGACTGGAATGCTCTGGCGCTTGACCGTAACGCGAACAGCCTCGGCGATACTGGCCGCTTCGATCGCGTCGCCGACTGCCAGAATGGAGGCGAACTCCTCTCCGCCCATCCGGGCGAACAGACCGCGGCCGCGCAACGCGCTTTCGCCGACCCGTGAGAACGCGACAAGGACGGCGTCGCCCGCCTGGTGTCCGTGGCGGTCGTTGATCTGTTTGAAGCTGTCGAGATCGAAATGCAGAAGGGCAAGGAACGGCTTGTCTGTACGCCTCGCGGCGCGGAGACGGTGGAAGTGGTCGATGAGCCCGCGCCTGTTCAGGACGCTGGTCAGGGGATCCGCCAGCGCGAGCGCCTTCAGTTTGCCCTCGGCACGTTCGGTAAGCAGTTTGGCGCCCGCCATGATTGCTCCCATGAAGCAGAATGCTGCCGGAAAGAACAGCAGGGTCACGCTTGGGGCGTCCGCAAACGAGCTCGGACGGGTGACGAGGCTAAATATCACGCTGATCCCGCCGGCGAGGAACTGAATGGCGATCAAACCTGCCATAAACCGGCGCGTGGAGCGGGATGGGCCCTTGTCCCTCACGAGGAGGCCGATCATCATCGCATAACCGACCATGGCTGCCCCATTATAGAGGATGACGCGGTTCGCGAAACTATCACGCACCGGATCAACGAACATGCCGGCGATCCAGAGCAGCGCCGGGATGGCGACGTAACCGTCGACGGGCTTCTCGTCGAACTGGAGCAGGCCCGTGATCCAGAGGCCAATCGCGACGAACAGCGTCAGGTTCGCAACTTCGATTGAGATGAAATCAGGTATGCTGCCGCGCGCGGCCAGCAGCGTCACGCCCAGTGCATGAAGACCGAAGCCTGCGCCCCACGTAAGATAAAAGTTCTCGCGTTGATAAAACCATCGGGACATCAGCAGGACGGCGAGCGTCGTCGCTTCTGCAGACCAGATAATCAGCCCTGTTGCAATATCCACCAACGCCCCCGCGGACCGATCACGGCCAGGAATAGCTTGCATGAAATTCTTTAAGACCAGGTTGCCGAGCGAGCGGTCCTGGGCAACGGGTGCTTCTGTCGAAAAACTGTACGCCGGGTGCTGTCTGCTTGGCGACCGGCTTCGGCAAAGTCGAGCCAATCCGCATCCAGGTGGCCCTTGCAGCATAGGCCAGGGCAGGGAGACCTGCACATAGTGCCGGGATTAAGGATATCGGGTGCTCCGTCTTGAAGTACCGGGCGTTGACACTCTATGTAGGGGATGACCTAACCCATCTGATTCCGGAGCGCCTGGCTGCCTTCGGCAAGTGCTTGACAAAGGACGGACATGAAAAATCCAGTTGATACCGCTATGGCCCTCGTGCCTATGGTCGTTGAACAGACCAATCGCGGTGAGCGCTCCTACGACATTTATTCGCGCCTCCTGAAGGAGCGGATCATATTCCTGACAGGTCCGGTAGAGGATCACATGGCGTCGCTGGTCTGCGCGCAGCTTCTGTTCCTCGAAGCCGAGAACCCCAAGAAGGAAATCGCACTCTACATCAATTCCCCCGGCGGGGTCGTGACCGCCGGCATGGCAATCTACGACACGATGCAGTTCATCAAGCCTGCGGTCTCCACGCTTTGCATCGGCCAGGCAGCGTCCATGGGGTCGCTTCTCCTGGCTGCTGGCGAGAAGGGCATGCGCGTTGCGACGCCGAACTCGCGCATCATGGTGCACCAGCCGTCGGGCGGCTTCCAGGGGCAGGCGTCGGACATCGAACGCCATGCGCGCGACATCCTGAAGATGAAACGGCGGCTCAACGAAGTCTACGTCAAGCACACGGGTCGCACCTACGAAGAAATCGAAAAGACCCTGGACCGCGACCACTTCATGGATGCCGACGAGGCGCGCGAATGGGGCGTGATCGACAAGATCCTCACCTCCCGCCAGGAATTGGAAGGTGGCTCAGACGCCTGAGCCACCTTGCGCAGGCCTGTGCGATTCACCCCGATGTGACCGAAAAGGGGTTTCAAGTCGCAAGGAAAGCGCTATTAGTATCGATTAATGCTGTGTTGAACTTTTGTGACATAGCATGCGTTTCTGGAGGGTTTCGTTGCCGCCGATCCCCGCGCCGAGGCGGATCGGTAGAGTACCCTTGGAGCAGGCGGCGCGTCGTCTTGAAGGCGTGCGCCGGCAGGCTGTAGAGTTGACCGCGACCGTTTCGGCGTGAGCGCGGAGTGCTGGAAGGAAAGTCATATGAGCAAAGTCAGCGGCAGCAACGGCGGCGACTCCAAGAATACCTTGTACTGCTCTTTCTGCGGGAAGAGCCAGCACGAAGTCCGGAAACTGATTGCCGGGCCGACCGTGTTCATCTGCGATGAATGCGTGGAACTGTGCATGGACATCATCCGCGAAGAGAACAAGACCTCGATGGTCAAGTCGCGTGACGGCGTCCCGACGCCGCAGGACATCATCAAGGTCCTCGATGAATATGTGATCGGCCAGAAGCAGGCCAAGCGCATTCTGTCGGTGGCGGTCCACAACCACTACAAGCGTCTGGCGCATGCCTCCAAGGGGGGCGACGTGGAGCTTGCGAAGTCCAACATCATGCTGGTCGGCCCGACAGGCTGCGGCAAGACCTATCTTGCACAGACGCTCGCCCGCATCATCGACGTGCCGTTCACCATGGCTGACGCCACGACGCTGACGGAGGCCGGCTATGTAGGTGAGGATGTCGAAAACATCATCCTGAAGCTTTTGCAGGCTGCCGATTACAACGTTGAGCGCGCACAACGCGGCATCGTTTATATCGATGAAGTGGACAAGATCTCGCGCAAGTCCGACAACCCGTCGATCACCCGTGACGTTTCCGGCGAAGGCGTGCAGCAGGCGCTGCTGAAGATCATGGAAGGTACGGTTGCCTCGGTGCCTCCGCAGGGCGGTCGCAAGCATCCTCAGCAGGAATTCCTGCAGGTGGATACGACCAACATCCTGTTCATCTGCGGCGGCGCCTTCGCAGGTCTGGACAAGATCATCTCCGCCCGCGGCGAGAAGACTTCGATCGGCTTCGGCGCCACCGTTCGCGCACAGGATGAGCGGCGGGTCGGGGAGGTTCTGCGGGAACTCGAGCCCGAGGACCTGGTGAAGTTCGGCCTTATCCCCGAATTCATCGGTCGCTTGCCTGTTCTGGCAACCCTGGAAGACCTGGACGAGGATGCATTGATCCAGATCCTGTCCGAGCCCAAGAACGCGCTCGTCAAGCAATACCAGCGGCTGTTCGAGATGGAGGATGTCGAGCTCACCTTCCACGAAGATGCCCTTCGCGAGATCGCCAAGAAGGCAATCGTCCGCAAGACCGGTGCCCGCGGGCTTCGCTCGATCATGGAGAAGATCCTGCTCGACACCATGTTCGAACTGCCGGCGCTTGAAGGTGTGCGCGAGGTTGTCATCTCGGAAGAGGTGGTGCGGGGCACTGCCCGGCCTCTGTACATCTATGCCGATCGGCAGGAGGAAAAGGCGAACGTTTCCGCCTAGCATCGAGCTGCTTCGAGGACTTGGAAGGGGGCCACGTGGCCCCTTTCGTTTTTCACCTTGTTTTTTTGGTTGGCTCTATCATTTTTTGCATCGCAAAGGATTGCACCCGGTGCGCCTTGCATTACGGTGCTGATCAGAAGATCATCGTCGGACGAGTGCTTCGTCTGATGGATGCAGGCGAGGCGCATCACAGGCTCGCAGCCGGTTGTTCCACGAGCGGTGGCGTTTGAGTATCCGCCTTGTTATACGGATGTCACAATCCTCCCATGCGGCAGTTTGGCAAGGCTTGAAATCAATTTTCAAAAACTCCACTTTGAGCGGGAGTGAGTGCCTGATGATTTGCCCTGAGGCTGTCCAGGTTACGTATCCCGGCAACGGGACGATGGAAAGGAAATGAAATGACGAATTCTACGTCTGCGGCACCCGGCGGCGAAACCTATCCGGTGCTGCCGCTGCGCGACATCGTGGTGTTCCCGCACATGATCGTGCCTTTGTTCGTCGGGCGGGAGAAGTCGATTCGGGCGCTTGAAGAGGTCATGGGTTCCGACAAGCAGATCATGCTCGTCACCCAGATCAATGCAGCCGACGACGATCCGGAGCCCGCCGCTATCTACAAGGTCGGCACGGTTGCCAACGTCCTTCAGCTTCTGAAGCTGCCGGATGGTACGGTCAAGGTTCTGGTTGAGGGACGCGCGCGCGCCAAGATCGACCGGTACACGGATCGCGAGGAGTTCTATGAAGCAACCGCCGCGACTTTGGCGGAACCCGAAGAGGATCCGGTGGAGGTCGAAGCACTTTCGCGTTCGGTCGTCTCCGAGTTCGAGAACTACGTTAAGCTGAACAAGAAGATCTCGCCGGAAGTGGTTGGCGCTGCAAGCCAGATCGAGGACTACTCGAAGCTGGCCGATACGGTCGCCTCGCACCTGTCGATCAAGATCACCGAGAAGCAGGAGATGCTGGAAACGGTGTCCGTCAAGCTGCGCCTTGAAAAGGCGCTCGGCTTCATGGAAGGCGAGATTTCCGTTCTGCAGGTGGAAAAGCGCATCCGCTCGCGCGTGAAGCGCCAGATGGAGAAGACCCAGCGCGAATACTACCTCAACGAACAGATGAAGGCGATCCAGAAGGAGCTCGGCGACGGCGAGGAAGGCCGTGACGAGATGGCCGAACTGGAAGAGCGCATCTCCAAGACGAAACTCTCCAAGGAAGCCCGTGAAAAGGCCGACGCCGAACTGAAGAAGCTGCGCCAGATGAGCCCGATGTCGGCGGAAGCCACCGTCGTGCGCAACTACCTCGACTGGCTGCTGGGCATTCCGTGGAACAAGAAGTCGAAGATCAAGGTCGACCTCAACAACGCGGAGAAGATCCTCGATCAGGACCATTTCGGCCTCGACAAGGTCAAGGAACGGATCATTGAGTATCTGGCGGTTCAGGCTCGTGCCACCAAGATCAAAGGCCCGATCCTCTGCCTCGTGGGCCCTCCGGGTGTTGGTAAGACCTCGCTCGCCCAGTCGATCGCCAAGGCGACCGGCCGCGAGTACGTCCGCATGGCCTTGGGCGGCGTCCGGGACGAGGCCGAGATCCGCGGCCATCGGCGCACCTATATCGGCTCGATGCCGGGCAAGGTGATCCAGTCTATGAAGAAGGCGAAGAGGTCCAATCCGCTCTTCCTGCTCGACGAAATCGACAAGATGGGCATGGACTTCCGCGGAGACCCGTCCTCGGCGCTTCTCGAGGTGCTCGACCCCGCGCAGAACTCGACCTTCATGGACCACTATCTGGAGGTCGAATACGACCTGTCGGACGTGATGTTCATCACCACGGCAAACACGCTGAACATCCCAGCACCCCTGATGGACCGCATGGAGATCATCCGGATTGCAGGCTACACGGAGGATGAAAAGCGCGAGATCGCCAAGCGGCACCTGCTGCCGAAGGCCATCAAGGAGCATGCGTTGCAGCCGAGCGAATTTTCGGTGAGCGACGACGCGTTGATGGCGATCATCCAGCAGTACACCCGCGAGGCCGGTGTCCGTAACTTCGAGCGCGAACTGATGAAGCTTGCCCGCAAGGCGGTGACCGAGATCATCAAGGGCAAGACCAAATCGGTCGATGTGACGGCTGCAAACATTCACGACTATCTCGGCGTTCCCCGCTTCCGCCATGGCGAAGCGGAGCGCGAGGACCAGGTTGGTGTGGTGACCGGTCTTGCCTGGACGGAGGTTGGCGGCGAACTGCTGACCATCGAGGGCGTCATGATGCCCGGGAAGGGCCGTATGACGGTGACGGGCAACCTTAAGGAGGTCATGAAGGAGTCGATCTCCGCTGCCGCCTCCTATGTCCGCTCGCGGGCCGTGGATTTCGGCGTCGAGCCGCCGCGTTTCGACAAGTCGGACATTCACGTCCACGTGCCGGAAGGCGCTACTCCCAAGGATGGTCCGTCGGCGGGTGTCGCAATGGCGACCGCGATTGTCTCGATCATGACCGGCATCCCGGTCGACCGAAACGTCGCGATGACGGGTGAGATCACCCTGCGTGGCCGCGTCCTGCCGATCGGCGGTCTCAAGGAGAAGTTGCTCGCGGCGCTTCGCGGGGGCATCAAGAAGGTGCTGATCCCCGAGGAGAATGCCAAGGATCTGGCGGATATCCCGGACAACGTCAAAAACAACATGGAGATCGTGCCGGTTTCCCGCATGGAAGAGGTCATCCGGCATGCGCTTGTTCGTCAGCCGGAACCCATCGAATGGGATGGCACGGTGGAGACGCCAGTGATCGCGACCGTTGAAGGTGTCGACGACGTCGCAGCGGCGATCGCCCACTGACAGTCCGCTTTGGCCAAATTGGCACGATTGAAGGAAAAGCCGGCGAACAGCCGGCTTTTTTTGTGAAAACCCCGCTGGACCCCTTGTTTTTCAGGCGATTGCGGAGCTTTTGGGTTGCCAAGGCGTGACGCCAGATTAATGTCGGCGCCGAACTACATGAGTCGTTCCAAAACCGCTGAAAGGGGTGGAAACATGAACAAGAACGAATTGGTATCCGCAGTGGCCGAAAAAGCCGGTCTCTCCAAGGGCGATGCCGCGTCTGCTGTTGATGCCGTTTTTGAGACCGTACAGGCTGAGCTGAAGAAGGGTGGCGACATTCGTCTTGCCGGCTTTGGCAGCTTCTCCGTTTCCCGTCGCGAAGCTTCCAAGGGTCGCAATCCGTCGACCGGAGCCGAAGTTGACATCCCGGCCCGTAACGTGCCGAAGTTTTCGGCCGGCAAGGGCCTGAAGGACGCGGTCAACAGCTGAGGTTTCGCACCTGTAGCAGTCTCAATGACGGAAAGGCTCGAGCTTCTCGGGCCTTTTTTCATTTCTCCGGTATGCTCAACATCCGCTGACCTTCGCCGCCTGTCATCTGCGTGTCATGCGGCTGCCGCAAAAGCGCCCTGTTCCACTTCATGGACAGGAGGGCTTCCCATGAGAATTTCCGCTCCCGCCGCACTGACGGCGGCTCTGCTTGCCTCTGCGGCGCTTCCCGCAGCTGCCGACCAGGTCTTCAACCGCATCGCCTCTTTCCCGGTCGCATCCAACCTGCCTGCGCACAAGGACAAGACGAGCACCACCTCGGCAGAGATCATCACGGCGTCCGAAGACGGCAACATGCTGATCTATTCCGACAGCCCGCTTGGAGCTATCGGCTTCGTCGACATCACGGATCCCAAGGAACCGAAGGCTGCCGGTGCACTGATGATGGACGGCGAGCCGACCTCGGTGGCGGTTGCCGGCGGCAAGGTGCTGGTCGCCGTCAACACGTCGGGAAGCTATGTGAAACCGTCGGGCAAACTGGCGATCGTCGACCTCGCGACGCAGTCCGTCAACAAGACCTGCGATCTCGGCGGTCAACCCGATTCCGTTGCGGTTTCCCCCGACAAGAGCTTCGCGACGATCGCAATCGAAAATGAGCGGGACGAAGACCTCAACGACGGCGAGCTCCCGCAACTGCCGGCAGGCGACCTCGTCCTCGTCTCGCTGAAGGACGGCACCGCCGACTGCGCCTCGATCAGGCGTGTCACCCTGACCGGCCTTGCCGGCGTGGCAGGCGACGATCCGGAGCCCGAGTTCGTTGCGATCAACAGCCTCGGCGAGATCGCGCTGACGCTGCAGGAAAACAACGAGATCGTCATCATTGACGGCAAGACGGGTGAAGTGAAGACCCATTTCTCGGCCGGCACCGTCGATCTTGACGGCGTCGATGCCAATTCCGATGGGGCCCTGAAGTTCACCGGCAACTTGGCAGGCGTGGCGCGGGAGCCGGACACGGTGAAGTGGCTCGATGACGACCGACTGGTCGTCGCCAATGAGGGCGACTACAAGGGCGGTTCGCGCGGCTTCACCATCTTCGACAAGACCGGCAAGGTTCTCTACGAATCGGGCCTGTCCTTCGAACTGGCGGTTGCGCAGATCGGCCATTTCCCGGACAAGCGCGCCAAATCCAAGGGTGTGGAGCCGGAGGGCCTGGAGGTTGCCAGCTTCGGCGACCAGAAGTACTTCTTCGTCATGTCCGAGCGTGGCTCGATCGTCGGCGTCTACAAGGATACCGGCGGCGAGCCGGAACTCGTGCAACTGCTTCCCTCAGGCATTTCGCCGGAAAGCGCCGTCGCCATTCCGGCTCGCAACCTGCTGGCGACTGCCAACGAGGTCGATCTCGGCCAAGACGGCGGTGCACGCTCGCACGTGATGCTCTATGAACTGGCGGAAGGCGAAGCTGCCTATCCGATGCTGCGGTCCGACATTTTCGACGGCAAGCCGATCGGCTGGGGCGCGATATCCGGTCTCGTTGGCGATGCGGAGCGGCCGGGTATCCTCTATGGAGTGAATGACAGCTTCTATGGCGCGCAACCGATGATTTTTACGATCGACGCAACGCGGAAGCCGGCCGTCATCACCTCAGCCCTTGCGGTCACCCGCGGTGGGGCAGCTGCCCAGAAGCTTGACATGGAAGGCATCACGCTCGACAGCAAAGGTGGCTTCTGGGTCGCTTCCGAGGGCGACGCCGCCAAGCTCGTCCCTCACGGCATCTACAACGTCGACGCCAAGGGCGAGATCAAGTCTGAGGTCGGCTTCCCGGTCGAACTGCTGGCAGGCCAGACCCGCTTTGGTCTGGAAGGCATCACCTCGGTTGGCGAAGGCGACGACCTCACGCTCTGGATGGCTGTCCAGCGCGAGTGGAAGGATGATGCGAAGGGGACGGTCAAGCTCGTCTCGTACAAGCCGAAATCCAAGGAATGGGGCGCGGTTCGCTATCCGCTCGAAAGGACTGAAGCCGGTTGGGTCGGGCTTTCCGAAATCACCGCGCGTGGTGACTATGTCTATGTCGTCGAGCGCGACAACCAGATCGGCGACAAGGCAAGGCTCAAGAAGCTGTACCGCGTGGCGATAGCCGATCTCAAGCCCGGCCCGCTCGGGGGCGAACTGCCGGTGGTCAAGAAAGAAGAGGTTCATGATTTCATTCCGGACCTGAAGAATGCCACCAACGGCTACGTCGTGGACAAGCTTGAGGGTTTTGCCTTTGACGCTTCGGGCAAGGCCTTTGCCGTCACCGACAACGACGGCGTCGACGATTCGTCGGGTGAGACCCTGTTCTGGGAGGTTCCGCTGAACATCACCCATTGATCCGATGGACCAACAGGAAAGGCCGGGTTCTCCCGGCCTTTCCGTTTCCCACATTCCACGCCTGCGGCTACCACCGCTGATGGACGTGTGGCGCGATCAGCCGGGCATAAATCTCCTTGGTCGCCGTCATCACGTCATCGGAGATCGCCGCAAGATCTGCAGCTGCCGCATTAGAGCGGGCCTGCTGCGCATTGCGCGCTCCGGGGATGACGACGGTGACGGCTTCATTCATCAGGATCCATTTGAGCGCGAAGGCGGCCATCGACGCACCTTGTGGTACGAGCTTTCGCACTTCCTCCACCGCTTGCAGACCCACTTCGAAGGGCACCCCCGCAAACGTCTCGCCGACATCGAAGGCCTCGCCGTGCCGGTTGAAGTTGCGATGGTCATCCTTGGCGAACTCCGTATCGCGGCTGATTTTGCCCGAGAGCAGGCCGCTGGCGAGCGGCACGCGCACGATAACCGCCACGTTTTTTCGCTTGGCTTCCTTGAAGAACAGATCGGCCGGTCGCTGGCGAAAGATGTTGTAGATGATCTGAATACTGGTGACGTCGGGATATTCGATCGCCTTCAGGGCCTCTTCGACCTTTTCAACGCTGACACCGTAGTTCCTGATCTTACCCGCGCGGCGCAGGTCGTCGAGTGCGCCGAACACTTCCGGGCGATAGAGCACTTCCGTCGGGGGGCAGTGGAGTTGCAAGAGGTCGAGGCTGTCGACTTCCAGGTTCTTCAGGCTGCGGTCGATGAAGGCTTCCAGGTTGACCTTGGTATAGCCGTCGGCGACGTGCGGATTGAGCCTGCGCCCCGCCTTGGTCGCCACCATCGGGCGGGCAGCGCTGCGCGAACGGAGCACGCTTGCGATGATCTTCTCCGAACGCCCGTCTCCATACACGTCGGCGGTATCGATGAAGGTGATCCCGGCATCGAGCGCAGCCTCAAGGGCAGCACGTCCCTCCGCTTCGGTGACATCGCCCCAGGAGCCGCCGATCTGCCAGGCTCCGAAGCCGACCTCGCTTACGATGAAAGATGTGCGCCCGAACGGATGTTGTCTCATTTGGTCCTCCCGCTGCCTATCCACAGGTCATGATACCCGGAGCTTTCTTCGCGCCGGGCAATTGCCTAAAACACCTGCTCTTGATCCAGCAACCAAAGCAAGCGATTCGATGGCGTCCTTCCGTTTCATTCATGCAGCCGATCTGCATCTCGGCAGCCCCTTCCATGGACTGGCGTCGAGGGATGCAACTGTCGCGGAACTGTTCATCGAGGCGAGCCGTCAGGCATTTTCGTCACTTGTGGATCAGGCGGTGTCCCGGGATGTGGACTTCATCGTCGTCGCGGGTGATGTCTATGACGGCGACTGGAAGGACAACAAGATCGGCCTGTTCTTCAATCGCGAAGTGTCACGACTGGAACGCGCCGGCATTCCCATCTTCCTGCTCAAGGGCAACCACGACGCAGAGAGCGTGATCACCAGAACGATCACGCTCCCCCCGAACGTGAGCGAGTTCCCTGTCACGAGACCTGGCACCTTCAGGCTCGAACACCTGAAGGTGGCGCTGCACGGCCAGGGGTTTGCCGAACGGTCGGCGACGGAAAACCTTGCGCTCTCCTATCCCAAGCCCGAGCCGGGCTGGTTCAACATCGGCGTGTTGCATACGTCTCTGACCGGCCGGGAACCGCATGCGCCCTATGCCCCCTGTTCCGTGGAGGACTTGCGGTCGCGAGGCTACGATTATTGGGCACTCGGGCATGTCCATGACTTCGAGGTCGTGGCGGAGGATCCCTTGGTCGTGTTTCCGGGAAACCTGCAGGGTCGCTCGATCCGGGAGCAGGGAGCCAAGGGCGCAGTGCTGGTGACTGTCGAGGACGGCCGGATCACCCATGAACGGATCATCACCGACAGTGCCCGGTTCGCAGAGATGGCTGTGGCGGTCGACACGGACGACAGCATACCGGCCATCCTTGCCAAGCTGGAAGCTGCCCTGGACGCCGTGGCGCAAAGGATGGAGGGCCGCCCCCTCGCGCTGCGCATTCGCCTTACCGGCCGAAGCCGCTTCCGCAACGAGTTGAAAGCGCGCGCCGACGATTTCCGGGACGAGGTACAGGCGGCCTGCCATCGCTGCCACGAGGATATCTGGCTGGAGAAGCTGGAGGTCCGGCTGGATGCCGCGGCGGACCAGACCGGGTCAGCGGACATGCTCGGGCTAAAAGGGCTTCTGCCGGACGGCGACTTTCCCCCGCACATGGTTGCCGACGCCAATGCCAGGATCGGCGAGATCGCGGCACGCCTGCCGGGCGGGACGGGGGCGGGGGATCTGGCACTCGGGGACGATGCGGAGACTCTGCTTGCGGAGGCGCGCGAGCTTCTTGTCTTCCGCGCGTCGCGGAGCAACTGATCGATGCGCTTCAACCGGCTCGACATTCTGCGGTATGGCGCCCTGACGAACAGGACGGTCGTGTTCCGCCCCGACGCAAAGCTGCATGTGGTTTACGGTCCGAACGAGGCGGGCAAGTCTTCTGCCCTTTCGGCAATATCCGACCTGTTGTTCGGTTTTTCGAAGGTGGGGGAAAAGAGCTTCCTGCACCGGCCCAACATGTTGCGGGTGGGCGGGGAACTGGCGTCGCGGACAGGCCAGGTTCTCACGTTCCGGCGCAAGAACGGCCAGAAGAACACCATTCTGAGAGATCAGGAGAACGAGGAGGCTCTGCCTGAGGACTCACTCGCACCGTTTCTCGGCTCTTTGTCACGGGATGTCTTCGAGCGCGCTTTCGGGCTTGATTCCACTTCGCTTCGGGCAGGTGGCGAGACCATGG